>JAOUPD010000013.1 GCA_029880065.1 Hadesarchaea archaeon | reverse complement strand
AGAGCCTGCAATCTATGATTACAGGGGAAAATTCTTTACACTCAAAAATGTTTGTAGTCCTCCCTGTGTTCAGAAACCCCATCCTCCAATATGGGTCGGAGGAGCCTCCGATGCCGCCCTTAGGAGGACCGCACAGTACGGAAATGAGTGGGCACCCGGATGGAACTTCCCGGGATTGGCAGGCGCTCCAAGTGTGGGAGTAAAAGAGGGATGGACCTGGGAATATGGCATGGAGAAATTGAAGGAATACTGCAAGAAATTTGGCAGGGAACTCGTGCTTGGAAGAAAACCAAAAGGACCAAAGGAGGTCGGATTAAACCAGAGGGTCAACGTTAACATCAACCCAGACAAGGAAAAAGCCGTAGAAGAGGTGCGACACTTCTGGGTGGATGTTAGGCAAGGACGTACTCAAGGAGGCGGTTCTTTAGAAATGAAATTGAAATACGCGGCCGTTGGAAATGCGGAGGACGTGATCGAGAAGCTTGAAGAGGTTTACAAAACTGGAGCCTACTTGATAACGCTTTATCCTCTGACTACGGATTCAAAATCTCAGTGGGAAAGGGTAGAGAAGGAAGTACTTCCGAGTTTATAAATTTAAAATTTTTTGTGCAGACCGAGCAATTATTGCGCAGAAATTGAATTATTTTGCAAAGCCACAGCAAAGGAAAGGTTGAAAAGGCAGTAAAGAATTAGAATAACGGAAAGTTTCAAGGGGAGAAGAGTGAAGTACATCGTCATAGTCGGGGACGGGATGGCAGACTACCCTCTCGAAAAGCTGGGTGGTAAGACACCTTTAGAGGTCGCCGACAAGCCGAACATGGACTCTATCGCATTCAAAGGAAAAATGGGAATTTTAAAAACAGTCCCCGATGGCATGGTTCCAGGTTCAGATGTGGCGAATCTCTCCATTTTGGGCTACGACCCTAGGAAGTATTACACCGGAAGAGGACCCTTGGAAGCAGGCAGTATGGGGGTTAAGCTCGGGGACGAGGATACCGCTTTTAGGTGTAATTTAATCACCGAGAAAGACGGAAGGATTTTCGATTATTCTGCTGGGCATATTTCTACCGAGGAAGCCAGAGAATTAATCGAAGAAATGAAAAAATTCAAACTTGGGGAGTTTTACGCAGGTGTTAGCTATAGGCATCTATTTGTTATGAGGAACTGCAACCCGAAAATCCAAACTACCCCCCCACATGACATCGGTGGAAAGCCCATTTCAGATCACTTGATAAAACCCCGGGACAGCGAAATAGCGCAGAAGCTTAACCAGTTCATGATGGCGTCCAAGGATGCTCTCTCGAAGCATCTAGTAAATATCGCGAGGGTTAAACAGGGCAAAAACCCAGCGAATATGATATGGTTATGGAGCAATGGAAAAAAGCCAAAACTGGAGAAAATAAAAGAGAAATATGGGCTCAGCGCAGCGATGATTTCTGCGGTCCCACTGATAAACGGCATCGGAGTTTACACCGGGATGGAAATCGTCAACGTGCCCGGCGCAACTGGTTATTACGACACAAATTACGAAGGAAAAGCGGAGTATGCGCTCAATGCAATCGAGAGCAACGACTTCGTTTACGTACATGTGGAGGCACCGGACGAGGCCGGGCATGGGGGAGACTTAGAGATGAAAATAAAGGCCATAGAAGATTTGGACAAGAGATTAGTGGGCAGGATTTTGGATGGGGCAGAGGAATGCAAAATAGCTATATTACCAGATCATCCGACTCCCATCAAAATCCGAATGCACGTCTCTGACCCCATTCCATTCGCGATTTATGCGCCTCACTTAAGTGGGGATAAGCTCAGATTTGACGAATCTTCAGCTAAAATGGGCTCGCTAGGGTTCATCGTTGGGGAGGAGTTCATGAGGTTGCTCCTCACCATCTAGAACGGAGCGTCAACCGTCTTTCAGGACTTGCTTTTTATCGCTTCTGATATCGCCTCAGCCATTTCCCTCGTACCCACAGCTGAGGGATCACGGGGGTCCTCCTTCATGTCGTAGGTTACGTACTTGCCATCAGCGATTACCTTGGCTACGGCGCCTTCCAGTTTTTGCGCAGCGCTTTCTTCTCCCAAATAGCGCAACATCATTACCCCTGAAAGAATCGCGGCCGTAGGATTCACCTTGTTTAATCCAGCATATTTAGGGGCGCTACCATGCGTCGGTTCAAAAACAGCTATTTTATCACCGATGTTTCCTCCGGGTGCAACACCCAGCCCACCAACCAAGCCAGCACAAAGATCAGAAATTATATCTCCGTACAAATTTGGTGCCACTATCACATCGTATAATGTAGGCTTCTGCACGAGCTGCATGCACATGTTGTCAACAATCCGATCTGCGAATGCTATCTCGGGAAACTCCTGCGCTACCTTGTGAGCAGCCTCCAGAAAAATGCCATCCGAATATTTCATTATGTTAGCTTTGTGCACTGCTGTAACTTTTTTACGCCCATTTTTCCGTGCGTATGTGAAAGCGAAACGCACGATCCGCTCGGAAGCAAAGCGAGAAATCGGTTTTAAACTTATCCCCGCGTCATGCCTTATTTCTACTTTTTTCTTTTCTCTCACAAACTCGGTAAATTCCTCCGTTTCTGAAAGTCCCTCAGCAAATTCTATCCCCGCGTAGAGGTCTTCAGTGTTCTCCCTCACGACTACGAGGTCGATGTTAGCATACTTTGAGCGCACCCCCGGATACCACTTACAAGGCCTCAGGCATGCGTACAAATCGAGCGCCTTCCTCATGGCTACATTGACGCTGCGGAATCCAGAGCCTACAGGCGTGGTTATCGGTCCTTTCAGGGCAACTTTATTCTTACGGATAGACTGGAGGACTTCTTCAGGCAGAGGGGTACCATACTTTTCTATGACCCCTGCCCCCGCTTCCATCTCTTCCCATTGGATTGGCGTACCTGTGGCCTTGATGCACTTTTTCGCCGCGTCAATTACCTCTGGGCCTACCCCGTCACCAGGGATTAAAGTGACTGTATGCATGCGATGCCCCTATTCTATTTTAAAGCCGGCCTTCTGCGCGTACTGCTTGAATTCATCGTCTCTTATCGGATATCTCCTCTCTCCTGTGACGAATTTATTTTTAAGAAGTTCTACAATCTCTGCTAGCCTAGGATCGTCTTCATCAATTTTTTGGCCCGTCAATTCCTCCAGTTTGAGTCTTACGCCATGTTTTCCTGATCTCTTCCCGACCACTATCGTTCGCTTCTGGCCGACAAGTTCCGGCGGAAATGGCTCGTATGTCAGCGGCAGAGCCATCAGCCCATGGATGTGTATCCCCGACTCGTGGGCGAATGCGGCATCACCAACTATCGCCTTGTTCAGGGGCAGTTGATACTTGAGAGATGAGGCGAGAAAAGTTGCCAGCTCCCGCAAGGGCTGCAGGTTCCACTTCTTGATATCGTAGTGCATGTAGCAGTTCAGAATGATTTTCTCGGTCTCAGCATTTCCAGCTCGATCCCCAATACCAAGGAAAGTGGTGCTCGCGTACACTTTGTTAAACAAACCAGACGCTGCCCTGATCGCAGCCATCGTGTTCTCGACCGCGTTGCCAAAGTCATCGTGCGCGTGTATTTCCACGTTTGGAATCTTTGTATCCTCCTTTATTTGCCGAATCTTGGCTGGGATTCCATTCGGCAGAGAGGCAGATGGATCGGATAGACCGCATCCGATGGTATCGCATATCCGGTAAACACTCGCCCCAGCGTCGGCCACGGCATTTATGAAGGCCCTCTCGAACTTCCAATCTGCTCGGGTGCTGTCCTCGCCATGGACGAAGACCGTGAGTCCATGTTCGACTGCGTATGCTACGGTGTCGACCACTCGTTCGATGAGCTCCTGAAGCGATTTGTCGGTCCACTTCTCGAAGTGTATGTATGAGACCGGGTGAGAAACACCAACTTGCTTGAAGTCGAACTTCAGCGCCAGGTCGATATCAGCCCTAGTCGCCCTGCACCAAGCAGCCAGCATTTTTTCGAGCCCCTCATCCTGCATGAGCTTTATCGCCTCCTGGTCAGAATTGGTATAGGTGAGCACCTCGAGTCTTTCCACGCCTGTATCCCTAAGCATGCATGCTATGCGACATGTATCGGCGGAACGCGGGCTAACGAGTCCCGCCATCTGCAACCCCTCCCGCAAGGTGGTGTCATCTATAATCACATCGAGATTGAGTGGGTGCGGTTTGTATACTATTTTTCTGAGCTTTTCCCACCTCTCAGGGTCGAACTCCAGTGGGGAGAAATCTCTTATTTTCCCCAACTGTTCCCTTTTGGCCTTTTCCATCTCGTCGAAATTCATGTTTAACCCTGCTTTTTTGGATTTTTACATATATAAAGCTTTTCTTTACATAAGTAAAGTACTAAAAATTTGGGAGTTATAAGCGTCTAGCGAACCCCAGACCTCCAACGTGAATCATTCCCGGGCGTCCAAGTTGTCCTTCTATTTCAAATTTGACACCGATGATTTGTTCGACGAGCGAGATGTTTGTGAGAGTATGAGAGGTCAGTTCGGTGCTAGTTATTTCTGAACTGCCATCTGCGAGCGCCATATACGGGATGAGCTGATCAGTAAGATAGCGGTCCACCACGCAACCAGTATCCAGCTGCCTAGCTAAGCTCTCAGCTGCCTCCCGACCCACCTGCTCGGCTGGTTTCCCAGGCCCCCCCAAGGAACTGGCTCCCAAGATTGCGCCGCGTTCTGTCTCAGCCCACAGCACGATCCCAGCTCCGGGACCGAGGTGAGGATCACGCGCCGGCTCGTAGGATTCTGCTTTGATGTCGACCGTGGAGTAGCCAGCTTTGATCAGCACCATGCTTGCTGCGTGAGCCATGCGAGTTGCGATGTGGGACGGTAAGCGAACGCAGTGAGCTACGCCAGCGATGCGAACCACCTTCCCAGGCTCTGTTAACTTGAGCGCTTGCAGCTTTTCGGCGGGTTCGATGTGGGCGCGCACGATCCCTCCACCTCGTGGATAGTGGCCCCTGCGAACGCATTCAGCTTCACCTTGATAGCCCATCTTACGCAACATGGGCAGGGTGACATTTTTTAGAAAGTCGATAGGTGGTGCGAGTGGGTTGTCAGTCCCGCCGGTGATTTCAACCTCCACAGGCTTGCGCGCAAAAGCTGCGGCTGGCATCAGGATTTGCAGAATTAGTGTGGTGCTGCCCGCGGTTCCTATGTCGACGCGATATCTGCCCCCCTCTATAGTACTGGGCTCAAATTTGAGTTCCTTCGAGTGAAGTCCCAGCCCTTCAACTCGAGCATTTGTGAGTTCAGCGAGAGCTTTGACGCCGTGCATGTGTTGGGGCTGGAGTCCTGGCTTGGTTCGCTTGGCGCGAACATTGAAAATGTGAATAGAGCGTTGACTCACCGCGCTCAGCGCTAGAGCGGTGCGGAGTACTGCTCCTCCACCCTCGCCTATTGAACTATCAACCTCGATCATCATCAGAAGTTAGGTCCTCCAAATATAAGAATTGAAAATGATAATTGTTCGATGTCAGAATTTCAATCCCGCGTCCTGAAGTTGGTCTCGATGGTCCCAAGAGGTAAGGTGACGACTTACAAGGAGCTAGCCCTAGCCATAGGCAGACCCCGTGCATGCAGGGCGGTGGGAAATGCTTTGGCGAGAAACCCTAATCCAGTAATAATTCCTTGTCATCGCGTGGTTAGGTCGGATGGTAAAATTGGAGGTTACAAATTCGGTGAAAGGAAGAAGGCGAAACTGCTCTTAATGGAGGGGGTCATGATTAAAAATGGAAAAGTCGATCCCCAAAATTTTCTTACAAAACTACCAAGTCCTGTACGCCATTGTCGAGGAAATTGATGTTACGTGTGTTCAGGCCGATAACTGATAATACCTAAATTTTTGTTTTACCGACGTACCTGTAGATGCGGCTCGGCTTTCCCCTACCGCCGAGCCCGTTCGCCGCGAGTTTCGTCTCCTCGGTCGACTGTACCAACCCTTGCTCAACCAATTTCTTGACCGTGCGCCAAATAGTAATTTTTGACGCTTTTATCAACTTCATGAGTTCGGGGATCGTAAACTTTCCCAGCTTCATTATATGTCCCACTATCTCCACATCTCTTACTGTCATGTCGTGCAGACCGTGCTCCAACAACGTTGATGTTGCGCTACCCCGCATCTCTTGGTACCCCGCCCAAACAGCAAAGACCATAACCCCCATCGCGATACCGATGCCCGTTGCGATTGGCCAGGCATTGATCGGATTTGTCTCAGTAGTCGTCGTGCTGGAAACCGTAACCGGTTCCCCGGTTGCTTGTGCTTGTTCATAGGCGTTTGTCGGCACGCTTATCTTAGATACCGGGGGGCTAAACCCTTCAGATGCTGGAAGCCTGTTTTCCGAATCAGGGGCACGGCCACCACGGTACTTTAGAATCACCTTGTTTGCAAAAAGTTCTGCATTCTCTACATCATATCGTACATCGTCTATGGATACCTGTTGTCCAAAGTTCTCGATAATTACAGTTTGGGTTGAGGTGATGACGTATCCTTCACCATAGAAATGGTCAAGGACAACGTAGGACGTTATAGTAGCCACTCCCAGCACTACCAAAGCCATCATCACGCCGAAGAAACGGCCGCGCATACCCGGCACCGCATAAAGTATCGTTTTTGAAACTTAATAAATTATGTTTCTTTTATGAAACTTAATTTAAATTCGAGATTTGACCATTTTTAATTGGTGAAACAAATTGAAACACCGAATTTTGCCCGCGTGGGGACGATATTTAGTTGAGGAAAAAAGAGCTGAATTGCCGTTAGTGACGATTATCCTGATTGCGGCTACTCTCGTAACTTTGGCTACTCCAATTTTCATCGCCACGCTGGAACCGGGCCAAATTTCTGGATATCAACTAAAAAAATTTTCATCTTATGGCGAACTGGAATATTTTGTGAGGACCAATGTTAGCAATTACGTATATTACGAATCTTTTCTTGATCGAAATGTTTTTCGAAATGTTTTTATACCGCTTCCAGCATCAAGCAAAAGTTATGGTCGTGGCGACGAAACTGGGGTAGACTATTCCACAACAAATATCCAAGTAGAAGGGGTCGATGAAGCGGACATCGTGAAAAGCGATGGAAAATACATTTATGTCGTTTCCGGGAACAAGGTGGTCATCATCGACGCATACCCCGCCGAAGGTGCTAGAATCCTTTCTGAAATAGAGACTAACGAGAGTCCGATCGAGCTGTTCATAAATGGAGACAAACTTGTCATGTTGGGTTGGGCTTTTGTCAAAGTTTACGATGTTTCAAATAGGGAGAATCCTTTACTAACGAGAGATGTTTCTTTCGATGGTCAATATTTCGATTCGAGAATGGTGGGGAGCCACGTTTATGTAATAATAAATTCACCAGCGCTTTATGATAATAAAATAATTCTGCCCCACATTTCTTCCAATGGCAATACCAAAACAGTCCCAGCGACTGAAATTTACTATTTTGAAAATACTCACGATTATTCGTACGGGTTCACGACTGTAATGGCGATAAATGCGCAAGATGATGGGGAAGATGTAACAAGCGAAACGTTCCTCATCGGCGCAACCCAGAACATTTTCGTTTCCTCAAACAACATTTACGTAACCTACACAGATTACTGGGTATATCCGCTGATAGAGCGGTCAAACGAAACAAGCGACCCGGAGACGGAAACAACAATTATTCACAAAATATCTATAGCTGATGGAACAATCGAGTACAAATCACAGGGAGAGGTTCCGGGGCAAGTCTTGAATCAATTTTCCATGGACGAATACCAGGGATATTTCAGGATAGCGACGACGACCGGATGGATGGGCCAGAACAACGTTTACGTTCTTGACGGGAATCTCGACATCGTCGGAAGTTTGGAGGGGCTAGCTCCTGGTGAGCGGATTTATTCCGCAAGATTCATTGGTAGTAGGGTGTACCTAGTAACTTTCGAAAAAGTTGACCCTCTGTTTGTGATAGATCTGGAGGATCCAAGCAATCCAAGGGTTCTTGGCGAGTTGAAAATACCGGGATACTCCGATTATCTGCACCCCTACGATGAAACTCATTTGATTGGCGTGGGCAAGGACGCCGTGGACATGGGATCTTTCGCGTGGTATCAAGGCGTAAAGATAGCCCTCTTCGACGTGAGCGACCCAGAAAACCCAATAGAAATATCGAAATACATGATAGGTGACAGAGGAACCGATTCCTACGCCTTGCAAGATCACAAGGCATTTTTGTTCAGCAGGCAACAAAATCTCCTCGTGCTGCCCATCTTGCTCGCGGAAATAAACGAAGAGAGTTATCCGGGAGAAATACCCCCTGATGCTTATGGGGAATATGTCTGGCAGGGCGCCTACGTGTTTAATATATCTTTAGATGACGGGTTGGTGCTTAAGGGAAGGATAACACATTTCAACAATGATGATTACGTTAGCGAATGGAGAAGTTATTATTCCTATGATTATTCGGTTCAAAGATCTCTTTACATCGATAACGTACTTTACACCATTTCAGGCAGATCAGTAAAAATGAACAATCTGGAGGATTTGAGCGAGATAAGTGAAATAGAATTGTGGCAGGAGAGATAAAATATCATTTCCGAAACTTAATAACTTATGTTTCTTTTACGAAACTTAATTTAAATCCAGCATTTGGCCATGTTTAGTCGGTGAAACAAAATGAAATTTGCCACAAAAGCTTACGCTTCAATCGTCTCGCTCGTTATCGGCATGTTTCTCCTTCTCGAAGGGTCAAGGATGATCCACTTAATCTACTCGATAGATTTGGTGTTCATCGTGGTTGGCGCCATGTTCGTCCTGGCTTACCTCCCGCTGATGGGCGACTACCTCGAACTCAACCTCAGAGGGTCTAAAACCGTAACTTTCATGCCTATCCTACTCGTGCTGGGGTTGGTGCTAGTTTACCAAGGGGCGGTCATACCGTTGAGCGTAGTAGAGAAAGGTTTGTTCGTAGTGCTTGAGATAGTGTTAATCTCGGTCCCCGCGTTCGTACTTTGCAGGGCCGCGAAGCGGAGGTGAGAGGGAGAGACGAAGCGATGGCGGGGGTGAGGGCAAATAACAATAATTACCGGGGATTGTATTCGTCCTTCTTATGTGATAAAGCAGCAAAGTGTTTGCCCTAAAAAGAAAGCGAAAAAAATCGAGGTAGTCAAAATGATGGGAGAAGCAGTGCTTGATAACGTGAGGATGAAGTTGGGATTACTTGCAGTAGTATGCGCAACGGTAATTGTCGTTGCAACAGTAGTTTTTCAATCGACTTCTGATGACGGCAAGAAGTATTTCACAACCTTTAAAGATGGAAGTATGTTCTTCAGCGACGCAGGAGAGTCACACGGAGGGTTCGAGTTCACGGCAGGGTACACTGTCATCATATCCGACAATTCCTTCGAAACAGGCGATACGGTTCATCTCACTTTTGAACTTGACATAGGTTTTTGTGACCCGCTAGATGTCCACGATCTCTATCTAAAATTGAGCTACTCCGATGCGGATGACGAGATTACACTCCAGAACGACAGTGTTGTCATCAGGCTTGTGAAGGTCGAAAACGATATAATTTGGGACCACCAGTTCGATGATTATTACATTGCTTCTTGGGGCGGATGCGCACCCGAGGAGGAGATTAGGGGAGAGATATCTCCTTCAGTCTTCGGTCTTCCAGTACACTACTACATCGAGCTGAGGTTGAAGGCCGAAGTTGAAAGTGATAGAAATGCAGGGGAAAATATTACAAGCGTGGTTGAGAACGGGGCGAAACTCACGATAAGTCTAGATAAAACGGAATTTAACCAAGGAGAAAACATCGACGTAAAACTCGTTGTGCAGAACCTCCGTGAGAAAAACGTTACTTTTACCTTTTCGAGTGGATATCAATTCGACTTGGTTGTTTACGACGAAAATTTCGAAGTGGTTTGCGCATGGTCAGACGACAAGGAGTTTATTGAAGCATTTACCAGTTTGAGCCTTGAACCCGGAGAATCCCACAATTGGGTTTGGGATTGGAATCAGATGGTATATGAGAAGCTCACAGGTAAGTACTCGCCCATCGTTCCAGGAACTTACCATTTGCGAGGCATTTTAATTGGGTATATGGAGACGCCTTTCCTAAGGATAACTATTTCGTAGTCTTTATCTAAGCAGGTAATCCGTCTTTGACAAATCCTTGAGCCGCTCGACCGCCTTGATCTCCCGCATCACTTTGACCACGGCTTTCGGCACCAGTTCCTCCCACCGTCCACCTTTGATCATCCGATCGCGAATCTCGGTCCCCCAGTATTCCTTACGATTAAACATTGGCTGTTTCTTTGTCTTGAAACCTGCCTCCTTGAACAGGCGTCTGACCAGCGGGTTGCCCGAGTAGACGATTTCAAAAGGCGGGGAGAGCGAAATCACGTGTGACACCCAAACCGCATTGTTGTTCACGTCCGGGATGGGAATGAGGTGCACTCGCGAGAGGTCTATCCCTGCCTCCGCTAGGGCGCGGGTGAGCATGAGCACTCGCTCACCTGCCGTGAAGGGGTTCTCGAACGTGTGGCTCTCCTGCGCGCTCCCTATCCCCACGATTAATTCGTCGACTTCGCGCAGGATCTGCTTAGCAACTTCGATATGTCCTTTATGAGGGGGTTGCCAGCGCCCGATAATCATGGCACGCATTAAGATACACCTTTTTATCACTTTCAATGACCCCTCGTATGAAGACGCTTAAAAATATGGAGGGTAAAGAGTTGAGTAAATAAAATTTGGTTTAACTTTTATTCGGCGAGAAGTCCACTTTTTCTGGTGGAGACGAATTGCCGATTATTTTCGGCCATCTTCTATGATTAATTTTCCTTCGCTGCCAAGTTAGTAGTAATTGGCCAAAGTTGAATCAATCCTAAACCAACTATATGCGCCTAACGTCTAGAAGATTTTTCCAAATAGTCGAGTCGAAGTCTTTCCTTATGCACTCGATGAATTCGGATGTGCTGGTGACCCGTGTTTCTCCGACCCTATCGCCTCTCCTATCCGTTCGGTAAGTTTCTGGAGCCAGCGATCATTTCTGCACATTAATGAGTTAATTTGGGGCCAAACGCCGCTAAAACGGGCTTAATACAAGATTGCAACCCTCTCGCCCTCGTTTAGAGGTTTTCGGTAAAAAGCGTGCCCCCCCCAATAAAAATGCGTTTTCATGACCTATTTATAAAATTTCAACAAAATTTAACTAAAATTATCATTAATTTGTCCTAAAATTGTACTTGCAACAGAAAAGTATTTAAGGAATAAAGAACCAAAAAGATAAGGACTTTCCTATGAAAAATTAGGAAATTCTATCCCAAAAAGGGAATTTTTATGTATGGAGGCTGGCAAAAGGGTTGGCAAAGGGACTGGCAAAAGGGTATTGTGAAGCGAAGGGGTCTGATCGATATTTACGCTGATATTCTGAACGCGATCGACCATGGGGCTTGCAAAACCCACATTGTTTACAGGGCCAACCTGAACTTCAACCGATGCAAACGATACGTAAGTGACCTAGTCAAGGGTGGACTAATAAAAGTTCAGACCAACTCGCCATCGACCTGGGTGGTCACCAATCGGGGCCATGAGTTCTTAAACAAACATAGGGAACTTAGAGGACTTCTCTCTCAATAGAATCCTCTTCCCATAGGGTGTTGCCTTACCCCCTCTTTTTTCACCCTCAAACTCGATGAACTTAAACTCGGCCAAAAAATCAAGGACCCTTTTCACCTTGGATTCAGGGAGAGCGACTTCCTTCGCTATCTCCTCAACATCGTGCCATTTCCCGTCCCCAAAAACACGAAAAATGTCATCTATCTGTGGCATGTCTCAAGATGTTCATCCGGGTAAATAAGCCTTAGCTAACTTGAAGTTCTGACTTTAGTTCTAACAACCGATGGCACTACTAAGAGTTCTGACCAAGAGTTCGCAAGCCTCTTTTCGGGCGGGTTTACATTATTTGTAGTGAAAATTAAGGGAATCCCCCTATGTAATTAGGGGACTTTCGATGAGGTGAGGCTGGCAAATGAGTGGCATGAAGCGAAGGGGTCTGATCGATATATATGCTGACATCTTAAACGCAATCGATGATGGGGCTTGTAGAACCCGCATTGTTTATAAGGCCAACCTGAACTTCAGCCGATGCAAGCAATACATAAGAGACTTGACCAAGGGTGGACTGATAAAAGTTCAGACCAACTCGCCATCGACCTGGGCGGTCACCGATCGGGGCTATGAGTTATTAAAGAGGCACAGGGAACTTAAAGGATTTCTCTCTCGATAGAATCCTACGTCCATATGGCGTCGCCTTACTCTTTTTCTTTCCCTCATCGAACTCGATGAATTTAAACTCGGCCAAAAAATCAAGGATCTTTTTAACCTTGGATTCAGGGAGAGCGACTTCCTCCGCTATCTCCTCAACCTCGTGCCATTTCCCGTCCCCGAAGACGTAAAATACATCGTCTATTTGCGACATGACATAAGACTGTCTTCATCCAAACAAATAAACCTTAACTAAATTCAAATTCTGGACTTATTCTGACCACCGATGGCACTACTAAGAGTTCTGACCAAGAGTTCGCAAGCCTCTTTTCGGGCGGGTTTACATTATTTTTTGAACTGGGTGGATGTTTAATTAGGGGGGTAAAGAAGTAATCGGGAGGTGAGTATAATGACTAACGAGTTGGCCGCGGAGGGGAAGGATCTCATCGAACTCGAGGACGCAGAGCGAGAGGCTATGGCGGTCATAAGAAGGCGCATACACTCCAAGATAAAGAACCTGTTTATAGAAGCCTCTGATCTTAAGCGGACTGGGGACCTAACCACGTATGATATCAAGGGACGCTTGGGCATGGTGACCAAATCTAAGGGTGTATTCAGCAAGGAAAAAGTGGAGGAGCGAGATTTCAAGATCGTGATCGATGCCTCAAACGGAAAGTGCATAGGGGCCAGGGTCTAGGTCGAGTCTCCGCGATTAATGGGGTTTTAAGCCCTTAAGTCGCGGAATTGTTAGTTATTATTTGGATTAAAAAAGGAGTGGTTTTGTGTGCCCCGGGCAATCGTGAAAGGAAAACTTGTTAGAGTTCCCTATAATCATAGACTACCTAAGCCAAAAAAGAAAATTACGAAAATGTCTAATTCCGCACTTCCACCGCCTTCAGAAGAAGATTGGAGATATCAGCCCGTTTTACTGGACGGGGAAAGAATCATTTCATGTAAGAGGACAAGAGTAACAAAAAAACAAGGCAAAAATACCTACGAGATCGATGAAACACCTTATGGAAAAATTAACGTGCTAAACGATGATCTTACATGGAGAACTAATCCTTTTCGTGGCGCACACCACAGTGGACGATTATTTTTGACAAACAAGAGATTGGTGCATGTAATCAAACAAGGTTGGGACCCTTGGGCAAAGTATACCGTAGATTTCGATCGACCGTTAAGTACTCTCCAAACTGCCGCCATCGAAGCAGGAGATGGTTTGCTACGTAAAATGAATTATCCTGGAAAAAGGCTTGCAGTGCAGTATTATAAAGGAGATGTGGACATGTTTGGAGACACCATATTGGCACAACGAGGAGGGACTCCGATAGATGAACAAAAAGAAACCTCCAAAAATCGCGAACTACGCAAAAAACGCGAACGACTAGAACTCGAACTAGAAAATCTCAAATCAGGAGAAAGCAAAGTTGACCAGAACAAGCTTACACAACTAGAAGACGAACTAGAAACGCTCAAACGAAAAGAGATTGAACTAGAAAAGCGCAGACCAGGAATCACATTAGAAAAGCGCAAACTAAAAGAGCGCGCGCTATTAGCAGTAGCTGGACGAAGGGAAGCCTTTCTAGATCGCGCCCCTGAAAAGCGCAGATTTCATATAGTCAGCGACAAAGTAGACGAGTTCTTGAAGGAGATAAAGAGGAGAGCCGGAATTGAATAAAAGCGCGGATAAAATCGCTGCGATTCCAGATTTTGAGAGTGCCAGACTAATAGAATACAACTAACTAGGGGGGAAGCTTAAACAGCTACTGGCAGGGGCAAAAATGAAGAAAAAGCATAAAATTATTTACTTCATGCCGAAAACCAGAAAAAGTACGCAGGAGAGAGAAAACCGGGTAGGTGAGCGAATGAGCTTCGATGAGGAGAAGGAAATCATCAGTCTTGAGGATGCAGAGCGAGAGGCCATAGCGGCCATAAGAAGGCGTATGCATAAGATAGAGAACCTTCTCATCAAATCCTCTAACCTAACGCGAGTCGGGGACCGATACGCGTATGAGATCAAGGCGCGCGTAGACACCGTTCCCCAATCTAGGGGTAGATTCCGCAAAGGTAAAGTGGAGACGCAAAACGTCGAAGTCTTGATCGATGCCTCGAGCGGGGAGTGCATAGGGTTCAGCGGAGTTGAGCTGGAAGAATAAAGCAAGGGCGATCGCCAAACTCGTTCCAGCCCTGCCATTGAATTTCTTCCCAAACGACTTGCACTCACACATCCGACAGTTAATTCAGCTGAAACCTTTTTCTAAGAGCTTCTCAATCACCTAATTCATTTTTGTTATCCAGCTCGGCAGTCCAAAACACCGTAACAATAAGGAGAGCACCTTAAACCAGCGCATGACCCAAAGTTCGCAAACCATTTATTCGAGCATTTTGATTTTTTTTTGATTTAGCGGAAGGTGAATGAGTGAAAGAAAAAATTTTAACGGCGGCAATTTTGACACTCATGCTGATCTCGCTAATGTCGGTGCTTCAGGTGGGGGGGTTGAGTGGACTCTTCTAATTATCTAGGGTTGCCCCTCTTTGTGGCGATCCTTCAGGTGGTGTTTGGATGAGGGTCAAAACTGGAATCCCGGGCCTAGACGAGCTGATCAGGGAAGGGATACCAAAGGGCAACTTGATCCTCCTTTCGGGCAAATGCGGGACGGGCAAGACCACCTTCTCGATGCAGTATATAATTAAGGGGATCACTGACTACGGAGAGCCAGGTGTGTTCGTTTCGTTCGAGCGGAAGCCAGAAGTTCTCTACGAGGAGATGAAGAGTTTCGGCTGGCACCTCGAGACTCTAGAGAAACAAGGGAGCCTGGAGCTCCTGGGTGGCCCGCTCGACAGTATAGTCAAGTTTGGGAAAAAGGTTGGGGCCAAGGAAGAGGATATGATTGAGGAGATTATCGAGGTGGTGCGGGAGAAAAAAGCTGGGAGGTTGGTCCTGGACGGCTTGGGACAATTCTCAATGATGTTTCCAGACAAGCTTGCGTTCAGATCCAGCTTGGCAAGTCTACAACAAAAACTCAATAAACTCGGCTGCACCTCTATCTTTACCTCAGAGATAGAAGAGGGAAAAGAGGGACTTAGCAGGTTAGGCGTCGAGGAGTTCATTGCTGACGGGGTGATCATCCTATACTACGAGGGGGACGGGCTGACGCGCACTAGGGCCCTGGAGATAAGGAAAATGCGCGGGACCGAGCACAGCAATTACCTCAGCTTCTTCGAGATTGCGGAAGAGGGGATCAAGATTGTGAAGCCGGGAGAGGGCGCATACCTAGAAAAAGAGCCTAAAAAAAGTGAGGAAAAAAAAGAGGCGACCAGCCTAGAGCAGGCTGAAAAGGCGGCCGAACACATAGTGACGCAACACGTGCAAGAGAAGGTACGAAGCCTGATGATTGAGAGCTCAGACATCAAGAAGATCGGGGAAATCCCAGTATTCAAGATCTCGGGCACCGTGGAGTACATCGCCAAGCCCAGCGGTTTTCTCCGACACGGGGTGACCGAAAAGCGATTCTGGACGGTCCAAATCGACGCCCGGAACGGGAGGGTCCTCATGTGCAGGATGCAACCTTGAATGGGGCCCCACCTTTTAAATATATTAAATTAAAAGAAAACGGGGGTAGAAGATGATAGTAGAGCTCGGAGTTGGGCTAATCGCTGTAGGTGCGTTGGGTTATACTATTCACTGGCAAAGGAAAAGGATGGAGTTGGTGAAGATACACAAGAAGCAGATGGAGCGGTTAAAATGGTTGAAGAGGAATCTCGAAAGAGAGAAGTAGATGTGGTTGCATAATTTTGGAATAAACATTATTTCCCTCCTTTTTGGTAAGGCCGAACCCGAAGTCTCGTGAGTCATGCCGATAAGAAAAAAGGACTAAAAGTTCGCAACCCACTTATAAAAAGCGTTTTAACAGTTTTTTAGCTTAAGTTCGCGGAATAAATGGGAATCACGTTAAACAGCCAAAAAAGAGGTAACAAATGAGGAAGAAAATACTGGCAACGGCGATCTCGGCATTAGCGATCTCGGCATTAATGATTATATCTTTGATTTCTGTGTTTCAGGCGGGGACGGCGAGCGCAGTAGAACCAGTGCCCAATCCCACCTTCGCCACGGTACATGAGTATGCTACTCCTTCTACTGAAATCAGCATCGGCTGGGAGCGTAACCCCGACATTGAGAATAAGGATCACCTTTTAGACAATGATGCTATCCATGTAAAGACTTCCATAGCCACACTGGACTATGCGATGGTGATAGTGCCTACCTATTTCACTTTAAACAGCAGCAGCACAATTAGCTACTGGGGCTATACAGTAAGCGACAATGTTAAGGCCCCCGATGAGATATTCCTCTTCCTTGACACGGATAACAATGGAACAATCGACAACCTGTTGACTTCCCACAAACCCGGCCCGGCGGCTTCTGAATGGTATGGCCAGTGGCATGAGTGGAGCTTGACGGACAACGCCAACGAGTGGCATACAGTAAACCCCTATGCGGCAGCTAACCTTGCTGATTATATTGAAAATGGTTACACGGTTTTGGCCATAGCTTTAACGGCGGGGCCATCTGTGGCGAGCGGTCCGGTTAATGTGAATGTTTACTTCGATGAGCTTACCGTCAACGG
>JAOUPD010000073.1 GCA_029880065.1 Hadesarchaea archaeon | reverse complement strand
CAGCTCAGGGGTGTCGAGGATTTCGGTGTCGCCTCGGTAGGGTGGCACCATGGGGCCGATGTAAACTTTGGGATAGCCTATGCGCCCGACAAACACCCCGGGGGGCGTCGAGCCTTGGATGTGTGGGGAGGTGATTTTCAGGCTCGATTTGGCGAGCGATTGCGCTTTGGCCACGATCGGGCATCTCAACTTACCACAGAGCATTCGCCCGCCCTTGCACAGCAGGCAAAGAGAACTCGAGGGGGCTTGGGCAACTTTAATCTCCCTGAATGCAGCTAGTTCGCCAACTTGTTTGGGCGCGATGATGTCTCGAAGCCATTTAATATTAGTTGGCCGCATACAATACCCATTATACTTGACGTGTTGACCAATAAATGGTGGAAGTTGTTTGAGATTTTACGATTTCGAATGGGCGCGGGTCAAGCGATTTCTAAAGCAACACCGGGCGAGACGAGCAGCGATTCAACTCCCTGCAGGGTTGAGGGAACACCTACAAGAAATTATGGAACCTTTCGCTGAGATGGGTGTTGAAACACTCGTGTTAGCGAACAGCTGTTATGGCGCCTGCGATTTGGCCGATTTAAAGGCAAAACAGCTTGGGTGTGACGTGCTGGTTCACTATGGACATGCCGACATGGGGCTGCCCGCCTGTTTGCCAACTCTCTACATCGAGGCACGCATGCCGGCTGACCCGCTCGGGGTGGCTGAGCGAGCACTGCCCGATTTAAAGTTCAAGCGCGTGGGGTTACTCACTACAGTTCAACACATTGCCCACCTGCAGAATGTGGCAAAGCTCCTCCGCTCGAGCGGAATCAAACCGTTTATCGGTAGGCCAGGACCGAGGGCGAATTATCCCGGACAACTTCTGGGTTGTGATTTCGGCTGTGCCCGCTCGGTCGCCGCCCGCGTCGACGGTTTTCTTTACGTCGGTACAGGTGAATTTCACCCGCTGGGTGCAGCGCTCGCGACCGGTAAGCAGGTTTTAGCCGTAAACCCAATTTCGGAGGGCTTCAAGACGCTCGCCCCGGATATCGATGCTTTCCTGCGGAGGAGAAAGGGGATGACCGCTCGAGCTGCAGCGGGAGAGCGGTTCGGCATCATCGTGAGCACAAAACCCGGACAAGCCCGCTTCAAGCTCGCAGCGAGGCTGGCTGAGGATCTCAAGCGGGCCGGCAAGGTCGCGCACGTACTCGCGGTCGACGAGGTGCGGCCGGAGGAGCTGGGTGATTTTGGGCTCGATGGATTCATCTGCGCCGCCTGCCCGCGCATACCAATTGATGATGCGGAACGATTCGAGCGACCAATCCTGACCCCCTTTGAAGCGCGGGTCATGCTGGGGAAGGCAAAGTTTGAGCCATACAGGATGGACGAGGTTAATAGGAAAGATTTTTGATGTACTATCTAAGAAGATTTAAGTTCGTGGTAGGTTAGATAAGGTGGGATTGACATGGCAGAAATAAAAACAGGCGATTTTGTCGTTCCGGGAGATTTTCTCGCTACCGCGGAGGAGTTCGTACCGGGCGATGGAGCATACGAAGAGGAGGGCAAGATATATTCCTCTTGTACTGGCGTGGTGCTAGTCGATGTTCAAACCAAGCACATCTCGGTATTGTCCCGTGCCTCCGGGCCGCCAAAGTTAAAGCGCGGCGACACCGTGGTCGGGCGGGTCGAGGATGTAAGAGACCAGAGCGCGAGCGTTTACATAGGAGTTCTCAAGGGACGCGAGAATCGAGAGCTTCCCCTCCCGAATATGGGCTCCATTCACGTTTCACAGGTTCTCACTGGTTACGCCAAGGAGATGCGCCACCAGTTTAAACCCGGCGACATCGTCCGCGCGCGGGTTCTGGACGCGCGCAGAGAGCCCGTCCAGCTTTCGACGGCTGGAAGTGATTTAGGAGTAATCGTTGCAGCTTGTTCGCGCTGTCGTGCGCCGCTCGAGCGAGAGGATTCCAAGCTTCGGTGCTTGCAGTGTGGCAATTTGGAGTTCAGGAAGCTCGCGAGCGATTACCGCCAAGGGGTCCTCTGATGCAAAAACGAAAGCGAATCATCAACGTGCGGGTGAAGGACGCCTCCCAGCTGATCGCGTTGATGGAGAAACTTGGGAAGCTAGAAGTGGATCTAGTTGCGGAGTCGCGCCCCAGAGCGGTCAAGATAGAGTTATTCGGCTCGAAGGAGGAGGCCCGCGGGCTGGAGCACAAGATAATGGAGTTCCTCAAAAACTCGCAATCCTCATAAGTCAATGGGATAAATTAAGTAAGGTGCATAGCCGTGGAACTTGAAATTATCGAAAAGGGCGATGAGGCCCTGCTGATAAAGGTGAGGGAGGAGGATCATACCCTCTGCAACCTTTTGCGCAAAACCCTGCTCAGCGACAAATACGTCGTTGCGGCGTCCTACGCGATCGAACACCCTCTCACGGAGTCCCCCAAGTTTTATGTGAAGACAAAAAAGGGAAAGACGCCCGAACGCGCCCTCATGGATGCGGCTGGTCAACTAGCGGAACAGTTGAAAGAGCTACAGAAGCAGTTGCAGCAAGAGCTCAAGAAATGATCGCGGAGCGCTCCTCGCGGGGGCTTGAGTTGCAAAAAGTCAAATTTTGGCAGATAAAGCCAGAGATACGGATTCTCGGCATAGACGATGGGCCGTTTGAGCGATGCGCGAGGGGAACAGTTCCGCTCGTAGGAACGGTCTTCAGGGGAGGGCGATGGCTGGATGGAGTTCTGAGCACCACCATCGAGCAGGACGGCACCGATGTGACCGAACGCGTGGTCGAGATGATTAATCGGAGCCGTCACCGGGGACAGCTCAGAATAGTGATGGCGGACGGCGTGACTTTTGCCGGCTTTAATGTGCTCGACATCAAGAAAGTATTCGAGCAAACAGGCCTGCCGATCATCATCGTCTCTAGGGATTTACCGAACATGGTGGATGTTAGAAAAGCGATCAAGCATCTCCCCAACTGGCGCGAGCGGTGGAAGATAATTAAAAGTTCTGGCAAGATTTATCCGGTGAGCACTAAACGTCGAGCGGCGCCCGTCTACATGCAGTTTGTCGGCATGGGGCGTGCCGATGCTGAACAGGTGGTAAAATTAAGTTCCACACGCAGCCTAATCCCGGAGCCGTTAAGGGTCGCGCACTTGATTGCCACGGCCATGGTGCGAGGCGAGAGTTACGGGAGGGCCTAGCTTGGCGAGAAAAAAATCATGGAAGAAGTTACGTGTGACCAAGAAGTTTGTAGTGGATATATTCGGCCGCCATATCGTCAAAGAAGTGCTGAAATACATCTTGATTCTAGCTATACTCTATTTTGGCGTGAGTGGTGTTTTGGTCTTGGCCCTTCGCGCCGACCCGTACTGGAGGGCGGTCATATCCAACAGCATGAAGCACCGGGATGAGAGCTGGAGGGAGTATTTTGAGACACGCGGTTATGATCCCTCCCAATTTCCAATTCAGGGCGGGTTCGAGCGCGGGGACATGCTCATCGTCCAGGGCGTGGGGTCCGTCACGGAAATAACAGTCGGCGAAGTCATCATATTTGATACCGGTCAACCAACGCCGCTCGTCCACCGGGTCGTAGAGATAAGGAACGAGAACGGTGAGGTTAGATTAACGACGAAAGGGGATGCCAACAGAGGAATTTTATCCGTGGAGAAGTCAATAAAATCCGAGCAAATCATGTGTAAGGTAATTTTCGTAATCCCGAAGCTCGGATATCTGTCGCTCTGGTTCCAAGGAAGTTGATAGTATGGAGCGGTGCCCCATGCTAGCAGTCGATGTGATTATTCGAACTCCCGATGGCGTGGTGCTGATCAAGCGAAAGAACGAACCGTATAAGGGGATGTGGGCGATACCAGGCGGATTCGTGCGTTATGGCGAAAAAGTTGAGGATGCGGCGGCACGCGAGGTGAAGGAGGAAACAAGTTTAAAAGTCAAGCTGGGGAAGCTTGTGGGCGTTTACTCAGACCCAAAGCGCGATCCGAGGGGGCATGTTGTCAGCGTATGTTTTTTGGCAGAACGGGCGAGTGGCAGATTAAAAGCAAGCAGCGATGCTCAAGATACAAAAATTTTCAAGCACATTCCTTGGCGTGAGCTGGCTTTCGACCATGCACGGATTTTAAAAGAGGCAGGGTTTAAGTGAGTGCATGCAATTCTGTCCGAAGTGTGGAAACCTGATGCTACCAAAGCAGGTCGAGCAGGGGCCAATTCTCGTTTGCGATACCTGTGGCCATACTGCAAAAGCAGAAAAATTGGAAGAATACAAACTCGTCAAACCAGCCAAGCAGAAGGAGACGATAACGGTGATAGAGACGGAAACTAAGCCGGCGCTACCGACCACTAGAGTCAAATGTCCTAAATGCGGGCACGACACAGCCCACTGGTGGCTGAGACAGACACGCGCAGCAGACGAAGCGACGACACGGTTCTACCGTTGTGTAAAGTGCGGCCACACTTGGAGAGAATACACATAGCATTAGATGAGATTAAAAAGTAAAAGAGAGATATGACAAGAGGATGAGGGCCTGAGCATGGAGGAATTTCGACCGCGCAGAAACCCGGCACGCAGCAGAAAAATCTCCGAGATAAAAATAGGCGATGAGCAGGTGAGGTTAGTCGGGCTGGTCGTTGATAAGAGGGAGACCGAATTTGTGCTCGACGATGGCTCAGGTCGCCTTACCGTGGTTTTCGATGACCCCGCGGTAGTTGAGGGTGTAGAGATAGGCTCAAGAATCAGGGTGTTCGGAACGCCGCTGAACGTCGCTGGCGCCCACGAACTGCGGGCTGAGATCGTGCAGAACATGGAGGGATTGGACTTGGAATTGTATGAAGAAGTCAGACGTGAAGTTAAAAAATTGGAGAAAGAAATCGAGGAGGGTGGATGAAATGGTAAGTGTCAGGATGGCGGATTCGAAGACTTGGAAGACATGCGTGGGCGCGATGGTGAACCTCATCGACGAGGCGGCATTCAAGTTCACAGCCGAGGGCATCAAGATGAAGGCGATGGACCCCTCGCACGTTGCGCTGTTGGATTTCGAATTGCCGGCTTCGGTATTCGAGGAGTACAAGGTCAAGCAACCAACGACTTTGGGCATAGGTCTCACCGATATGAACAAGATTCTGGCGCGCGCCAAGGCCGAGGACGAGCTGATCATCGAGCTCGATGAGGAGAAAAATCGTTTGGCCCTCACATTCAAGGGCGTCTCAACAAGGCGCCTCAGCTTGCCTCTCATAGATGTGAGCGAGGCGGAGTTGCCCGAGCCAAAGCTTCAGTTCACCGCGACCGCTGATGTGGCGGCGGGGGTGATTCAGGATGGATTGAAGGACGCAGAGATCGTGGGGGACAATGTGAAATTCGAATTGAGCGAGGACGGATTTTTCCTTTCTGCTGAGAGCGATAAGGGCACTTCTGAACTTAAACTACACAAGGGAGACCAGGGGCTGCTGAAGCTCAGCGTCAAGCAACCGGCGCACGCGATGTTCAACATAAAATATCTTAGCGACATGACGAAGGCAGCGGGATCGTCGGAAGTCATTATCATCAACTTGGGCACGGATTTGCCGATTCAGCTGGATTTACCAGTCGCCGAGGGTAAGGGT
>JAOUPD010000012.1 GCA_029880065.1 Hadesarchaea archaeon | reverse complement strand
AAAGCATGCAGCGCCGCTTTGTAGTGGGTCCAAAGGCATACTCCACGGATCCCATAGCTTAGTGATGCAGGATAAATTCGGGCAGATCTTACCAACTCACAGCATTTCCGCCGGGCTGGATTACCCCGGGGTTGGTCCTGAGCACGCGTTTATGAAGCTTCAGGGGCGCATCCATTACGACAGTGTTACCGACGACGAGGCAATGGGCGCGTTTAAATTGCTCTCTGAGACCGAGGGAATTCTGCCAGCACTCGAGTCGGCACACGCTATCGCTTACCTGAAAAAAATGCCTTCAAAGTTCAAGGGAAAGGTAGTAGTGATTAATCTTTCGGGGCGCGGGGACAAGGATGTAGAGACGGCCGCGAAAGAGATGGAGGTCAAAGTTTGAGCCGGATCAGTGCGAAGTTTGAGGCGCTCAGGAGCAAACGTGAGGGCGCGCTGATTGCATTTGTGACTGCTGGATACCCGAAGCCGGAGCTGACGCCGCAAATAGTTCAGACACTCGCTAGTCACGCAGACATCATTGAGCTCGGGATTCCCTTTTCTGATCCAATCGCAGACGGCCCCACGATTCAAGGGGCGGCCGACAGAGCATTGAAAGCGGGCACGACTCCCGAAACTGTGCGTGAGATAATCAGTCAAATCCGTTGCACGAGCGAGGTTCCGCTGGTTGTGTTGACATATTACAACATAGTGTTCAAATGGGGCGTCGATGAGTTCGTGCGGGATTTTACAGCTGCAGGGATGGATGGCATCATAATTCCAGACTTACCTGTAGAAGAAGCAGGCGAAGTTCTGGAGGCGACGAGAAAGTATGGGGCCGATTTGATCCTCTTGGTTGCGCCTACAACGACTCCCGAGCGCCTTAAACGCATTTGTGATTTATCGGGTGGTTTTCTTTATGTTGTTTCCCTGCTTGGGGTGACGGGAGCTCGAGAACAACTTTCCGAGTCAATAAAACCATTGATAGCCGATGTTCGAAAAATCTCGCGGGTGCCAATTGCTGTTGGATTCGGGATATCAAATCCCGAACATGTTAAAGGTGTCATAATGGCCGGGGCAGATGGGGCAATAGTCGGTAGTGCGTTCATTAACCTGATCACCAAAAATCTGAAAGATCAACAAAAAATGTTGCGAGAACTCGACCAGTTTGGAAAAATCTTGAAAGCTACCGCACGTTTAGCGCATTAATCTCGATGATTCCAGGATGCTCATCTGGAGAATGTTTAAATCCAACGAATTGCAAATAGAATCTCCTGACAGCATGAGGTACTTGAACTTGAAGACTAAGCCGCTCGACATGGAAACCGGGCGGAAAATCGTCGTGCTCCATGAACAAGATGCAGAGGAGCTCGGACACTTTGCGGGCGACCGTGTGAAGTTGACTACTCCAAGAGCCTCATTGATAGCCATCGCCAATTCGACGAAAAGGATGGTGCAGCGGGGAGAGATTGGAACTTTCATCGAGGTTACTGAGGCTCTTGGTCTCAAGCCCGGAGATGTTCTCTCCGTCACGCTTGCCCCCAACCCACAATCGGTTGATTTCATCAGGAAAAAGATAGCAGGAGAGCAACTAACAGCTGAGGAAGTCTACACAGTGGTTGATGATATAGTTGAGGGCAAACTGAACTCGATAGAGATGGCGGCATTCGTCGTCGCAGAGCATGTTCGTGGAATGACAACAAACGAAATTGTTGCGTTGACGCAGCGAATGGTTGCCACTGGTGATAAATTAGAACTAGACATCAGCCCGGTGCTCGATGTTCACAGCATAGGGGGTGTTCCTGGCAACAAGTATGCTTTGGTCACCGTCCCGATTGTGGCCGCTGCAGGCTTGACTGTGCCGAAGACGAGTAGTCGAGCGATAACCAGCGCAGCGGGAACAGCCGATGTGATGAATGTCCTTGCCAACGTGACATTCGATCTAGATGAGATCAAGCAGATTGTCGAACGAGTCGGCGCAGTCTTGGCATGGGGTGGCGCGGTTAGGTTGGCCCCGGCAGACGATGTTATAATCAACACAGAGCGGATGCTCAGGCTGGACCCTCGCTGCCAGTTACTCGCGAGCGTGATGTCAAAGAAGCTGGCGGTAGGTGCCGACCGCATATTAATTGACATTCCGACTGGGCATGGCGCAAAGGTTGAGGCCGTAGATCAAGCACGAAGCTTGGCACATGATTTTATTGAGTTGGGGCGTCGGCTCAATGTCCAAGTTGAGGCGGCCGTGACTTATGGTGGTCAGCCCGTGGGCTACGCGGTCGGTCCTGCTCTCGAGGCTAAGGAGGCTCTTGAAACTTTGCGCGGCGACGGACCAGGGAGTTTGGTCGAAAAAGCAACGAGTTTGGCGGGCATAATGCTTGAGCTAGGTGGAGCAGCTAGTCCCGGTATGGGGCGACAGATGGCGATTGATATTTTGAAATCTGGTAAGGCTCACCAAAAGATGTGTGAGATTATCGAGGCTCAGGGGGGCAACTCGAAGATTAAGCCAGAGGAAATTCCGATTGGGGATAAAAAGGAAGTAGTTCTTGCCCCTTCCACCGGATACGTGACACATATCGATAATAAAAGAATAAATGAAATAGCCCGCGCTGCAGGCGCTCCGCGCAACAAAGGCGCCGGGTTGAGGGTTATCCTCAAAGAAGGTCGGAGCGTCAATAAGGATGAACCACTTCTGGAAATTTACGCGGAGCACGAAACTAAGCTCGACGAAGCTTTAGCGATAGCTAAGCGGCAGCCGCCAATAAAAATAGAGGGAATGTTACTGGAAAAAATGTCGCACCGCCCCCACATGGAATGAGATCACAATCTTAAATGGAAACTTTGAAAAACATGGGGCAGCGCTTATAGCGTCTTATTCTTTATTCAACGTTTACTCCTCGCCCATTTCCCCTTCTCCAGGAGGTCCTCCCGGTGGCATCATTTCCCTCTTGGACGCAGATATCACATCGTCGATTCGAAGGATCATTATCGCAGCTTCACTCGCCGATTTTATCGCTTGGGTTTTTGTGCGCAGAGGTTCGATAACTCCCATTTTCATCATATCGGTGACTTCACCCTTGTAGACCTCAATCCCGAAGTTTTTCCCGTTGGAGCTTTCATGCTTGGCGCGCAACTCCAAAAGCATATCTATGCGGTCTAGCCCCGCGTTCTCGGCCAAGGTTCGGGGGATTGTCTCGATGGCGTTTGCAAATCCGTTGACTGCAAGTGCTTCACGTCCGCCAACAGTTTCCGCGTACTCCTTCAATCGCTTGGCTAGTTCAATCTCGGGCGCTCCACCACCTGTGACAATTTTGCCGTCTTCGATTGCTGAGGAGACTACACTGATTGCATCGTGTACGGCACGCTCAATCTCGTCGACTACATGCTCGGTACCACCGCGCACTAGCAGGCTTACTGCCTTCGGATTCTTACAGCCCTCCACGAAGGTCATCTTGTCATCACCTATCTTCCGTTCCTCGATTAATCCAGCTTTGCCGAGGTCAGCGCTCGTTAGATCTTCGATGATTGTGACGATTTTACCTCCCGTGGCGCGGGCTAATTTCTCCATATCCGATTTTTTGGCCCGCCGAATCGCGAAAATACTCACCTTCGAGAGGTAGTGCTGTACGATGTCATCAATTCCCTTCTGGCATATAACGACGTTCGCGCCACTAGCAACGATTTGATCGACCATCTTTTTGAGCATGCTCTCCTCCTCATCCAAAAACGCGCGGAGCTGGTCGGGCCTAGTGACCCTGATTTCGGCATCGGTTTCGGTCTTCTTTATCTCAAGGGCGTAGTCAAGCAAGGCAATCTTGGCATTTTTTACCTGCTTTGGCATTCCTGGATGGACGCGCTCTTTGTCAAGAATCACTCCTTGGATAAGTTGAGAATCTTCAGTGCTTTTTCCGGGCTTCTTCTCAATGCCGATGTGATCTATGTCAATGGTGTACCCCCCATCCGTTTTGTCCGCTATTTGCTTCACAGCTCTTACGACGAGGCTGGCGAGCGTCTCTCTCGCGCTCTCCGCTTTCTTTCCGGTCATTGCGGTCATCGCCGTCTGCTTGAGGAGCTCCTCCTTCTCAATCGTCACTTCATCGGCGAGTTCATTCAATATCTCTTGGGCTTTCTCGGCGGCCATTCGATAGCCGGAGGCAATTACCGTCGGGTGGATGGCTTGGTCGAGTAAGCGCTCTGCTTCGTGCAAGAGTTCGCCAGCAATTATCACAGCTGTGGTTGTTCCATCCCCAACTTCATCGTCCTGCGTCTTCGCCACTTCGACTATCATTTTCGCTGCCGGATGTTCGACTTCCATTTCCTTAAGAATTGTAACACCATCGTTTGTAATAACAACATCGCCCAAACTATCAACTAACATTTTGTCCATACCCCGCGGTCCAAGCGTCGTGCGGACCGCTTCAGTTATCACGCGGGCCGCCATAATGTTCATGCGCTGGGCATCACGGCCAACTACTCTTCGTGCGCCCTCAGGCAGCACGAGAACAGCCCTACCTCCTAGTGTGCTCATTCTACCACCTATTGAATCCTTGAGATTGCTTTTCACTTATAAGTTTAACCCCGATGTCTCCGCGTAGTTTTGCTAGTCGAGTATTTTGTAATTGGGGGTGAAAAAGTTCTTATTTATCAAACAAAAGTGAGGTAGGGTGATTGAGTGTTCGAGCTCGGGTTCATACCAGCTGTAATCGCTCTCGTAGCGGTCTGCATAGCCAACTACACGGACCTACGGAAGCGGATCATCCCCAACCGGCTCACATTTCCGCTCATAGGGGTCGGCATCGTTTTTTACGTGCTCCTCGGTATTTGGCGCTGGGATCTCTGGACGGCTATCTCCGGGGCGCTCGGGGCGGCAATAGCCTTTGCAATCGGCTACGTAATGTGGCTCATGGGTGGCTGGGCGGGGGGCGATGTAAAGCTCTTCACGGCTTTAGGAGCTTTGTTGCCGTTTTATCCCGCACCCAATGTCGAAAACTTGCCCTATCCATTCCCCATCACGATTTTGTTTAACTCAGTCATCGCCATCATGCCAATCCTGCTCGTCTACGCGGTGATCTGTCGCATTCGCGGGCGAGGCATGCTCTATGAGCAAGTCAAGATCACGGAACTCAAAGAGGGCATGATCCCAGCCGTGACGATTTACGAGAAAGATGGAAAGGTCAGACGTTGGAGTTCAAAATTTAGGAAATTACATTACGATCGTCTCTACGCCAATCCTAGGCGTGCGGCTGGTCTCACGCGCTACCAAGTCGGGGCGCTTAAGCGTCTCGTCCGCGAGCGTAAGCTGAAGAACTATATAAAACTCAAGAAGGGCATACCATTTGCTCCCGCGCTCGGGCTGGGAGTGGTCACCGCGATTTTCTACGGGGACATTTACTGGTGCCTCATCTTGGCGCTCACCGGCGCATAATGTTTAAATGTGCCCGTAGCTTGCGTAAAGTTCGCCTGCTAAACTGAGTAGCGGATATCTGCTCCTAACTCTTGGAACGTTGAGATGAAACGGGAGCACGAGGTTCTGAGCGCTGCGTCCCCATTTTTTATCTTTATTTCACCTTCGGCGAGGAGTCCTGCCACGACCAAGGCTGCGACGATCGCGTAATCCTCGTGTCCATCAACCTCGCACCCTTTGAGCTTGGTTGTCCCTTGGATAAGTAAGCCGTCGTGGCGTTCGAGTACCCTCGCCCCCATCCGACGCAGTTCTCGGGATATGGCTGAAATACGATCTGATTTCATGGTTCTCGCCTCACCAGCATTCCAAAGCAGCGTTTTACCCTTGGCCTTACATGCGAGCACAGCAATCATAGGCAGAAGTTCCGGCACATCGGCAAGATTCAGTTTGGTGGCGCGGGGTTTTTGTTTGCCTTCCACGACGAAACTTTTTTTGGATGTTTGCACCCTCAAACCCGCCATTCTCAAGACCTCTAAAAATGCAATGTCTCGGCCAGCCACGCTTTTAACGCCCCGAAGTTTGAGTTTAGAATCTGTCATGGCGGCAGCAACGATGAAGGCCGCCGCCGCTGCGAGTTCCTGTGGCACTCTAAAGCTGAACGCATGGTAAGGCCGATTCGGTATCAAAATCTTTTTCCCCCTTGAGCTAACCTCCACACCGGCCTTTTTCATCAGTTCGAGGATGGGCTCAAGCTGCGGATTTTTCTGACTTTGTCTGAAGGAGAGTTCTACTCGTTTTTCTGCATATGGGCAGGGCAGGAGGAGGGCAGGCAGGTAGCGCGGACTTACCTCTCCGAGTTGCGCCATCCCACCCTTGAGTTTCCCGCCGAAAATGACGAAGGGTGGGCTGTTATCTTCTTTTGTCGAATGGACATCTGCGCCTAGGCGGTGAAGTGATCTCAGCAGCACGGGCATCGAGCGGGACCGTAGTTGCGTGTCGCCGTTAAGCACAGTTATCATGGGCGCTAGGGCTGCAATCGATGTAAGCAGACTTAGCGCGGTTCCCGAGTTCTTAGCGTCAATGACATTTTGGGCGGGTTTCAGGTTGCCGTTAACACCCCAAATGGACCAACGGTCATGGGTTCGCTTTACCGTGGCACCCATTGCCTCAGCGACTTGCAGCATCACGTAGGAATCCTTCACGCGGAGTGGATGCTCGATTACGCTCTTACCCTCCGCGAGCAAAGCTAACGCGCTGGCGAATTGGGTGTGCAGTTTAGACGGCTGCGGCTCGAGCTCCCCGGAGAGCCCCGCTGCGGGTCGGACGATTATGTCCACGCGCTTCGCCTCAGCTTGATGATTTTAACCCTCGGGAGCGCTGACTCTATGAGAGTGTTGATGTTTAGACCCTCCTCGATTTCACGCACCTTCTCAAGCTTTAGGGTGGTGGGATGGGATGGTGGAGGATTTGCAGCATGCGTGGACGGGTAAAAAATTCCTTTCTGATGGGCGATTTTTTCGATATCGTCTTTGAGCATTCCTGCAAGGGGTCTGAGAATCGGCAACTCGCAGGCATCGTCGATTACGTGGAGGTTTTTCACCCCTTCTTTGGCAATTTGTTTCAGATCTTCATCTGTCACGATTGCCGCGCATCCCACTTGTCCGGAGATAACCCCGGCCACTCGAACCATTGCTCGCTTGCAGAGCAAGTTCGCCACGTTTTTTTGTGTTCCTTCGGTTATTGTACGAAGGATTTTGCCAAAAGGGAAGATTCGCAGCTCGAGCTTAGGGTAAAAATCAGCAAGCCTTCTCGCGGCACTGATTGCAAGTTTTCGTGTTTGACCGTCGGCATGTGGTCGAGAATCAAAAAATATCGGGTGGAGCATGCAGCCACGTTTCATCGTGAAGTAAGAAGAAACGGAGCTGTTCAAGCTGCCCGAGAAAAGTGCGACGACGCAACCTTGGGTGCCCACAGGTAGTCCACCGACTCCATTCACGATTTTTGTGAACACGTAGGCATCAGTTCCGCGAATCTCGACGAATATCCTACGTTCGGGGGTCGAGAGATTCACAAGGGCACCATTCACTTCAGCTAGTACAGCAGAACCGGCATTCACATTTACATCTCTGCTGTAAAACGGGTGTTTTCCAACCCTCGAGGTCCGAATGGCGAAGGTCATGCCCGGAGAGAGGATTTTCTTTGCTTTCCACACAACAACTGAGGTGATCGAATCAATGTCCGCGTTTGTCCTAAGCGATGAACTAACAGAGGCTATGCTCGGAATCTTGGCTAGGCGCCTTGTCGCGACGCTTGGCCTGCGGGTGTCGATAAATATCCGGCCCCGTTCTCTTCGGAGTTTGTAATCTAAACCTTTAAGGGACAATTTAATGTTCTTGATTAACTGCCGTTCGAATCTTCTGCGTACAGGCTCGCTCTTCAGCGCTATCTCAGCGTAGCGTACGATGATGGTTCTCATCATAGCATCGAATAGTCTTATAGAAGACGTAATTTAAAAATTAAAAAAAGGTGTCAGCTATTCTCGCAATCAGCGCCACTTAAGAAGTTTGGTTATTTTTACAGCTGCCGTTTTAATATCATTCATGCTCTTTGCGCCAGCGCAGACACCTTTCCCAGACACGAAGAGGAGCACCACTACTTTGGGTTCGTTGAGTCTAAATACAAGCCCAGGGAATACTTCTGGTTCATATTCCGTGTTTTCGAAGGTTCGTGCGATTCGCTCAAGGTCAAACTCGCGCCCAAAATCGAAAGATGCGACGATATTTTGAACTTTGACCGTTGGCTCGGATTTCACCTTGATGCCGGACCTTCGGAGTTTTGTTGTCAGCTTCTTTATCGCAAGCTTCGCATCGTGCATGCTTTTGGCGCCGACGCAGTTCATCTTGCCAGACGCGAATATTAAGAAGGATGCGGGCGGGTCCCCTGACTTATATGCTATCCCTGGGAAAACTTCTGGGTCATAGCGTGCCCCTTCCAGAGATTTAGCCAGTTTTTCGAGGTCGAACTCAACTCCTGCATAAGTTACCGAAAGCACAATATTTTGAACTTGTGTTTTTACCTTGATCACCAAATCAGCCTCAAGCTAATTCCGCTCCCTCGCATAAAAAGCTTGAGTCCTAAACTTTTATGCTCGAAGAACTCTCGTCATCTTGTGATGCACTCTACCTGAATCTTGAAAAAATAGGCAACAGAGAAGAGAGTATTATTCTGAGGTTAAAAACAAATGTGCGGAAAAAGCTCAGCAGCGATATTTTTTCGCGAGTTTTGCGTAATTTTCCGCTTGTACGCGAATGCGCTTGAATTCATCATCGGTGAGCACTCGGAGCGGTCTAGCAGGAATTCCAACCATGATTGTGCACGGTGGCACCTTCACATCGTGAATCACGACCGCGCCAAGCCCCACGAGTGACCCTTTCCCAACCCTAGCCCCATTGAAGACAATCGATCCAGCACCTACAATGCAGTTATCCTCGACGGTACACCCGTGCAACAGCGCGTTGTGTCCGACGATGACATAGTTGCCAATCTTGGTGGGTAAATACCTCGCCTTCTTCTCCCCGTAAACGTCGGCTAGGTGCACGACGGCGTTGTCTTGGATGCACGTATATCGGCCGATTCTGATGCGTCCAAAATCCGCCCGCACGACCGCCCCTGGCCACACGCTTGAGTGCTCTCCCAAAGTTACATCGCCGATAATCGTGGCGGTAGGGTGGACGAAAGCAGTTTTGTGGATGCGGGGTCTTTTTCCGCCAAATTCCACTATCATGTCTATGCGCTCGCTTGCTCGGCCTTCTTGCTATAGACGAGCACGATATCGCCGATCGCCATGATGCTGTTGTAGGGGATAGAAATCGTTTTTCCTCCCTTGTGTCCGAAGACGAATCCCACCACCGTGCCCTCCTTATCGTCGATTATCGCATCTTCAATTGTTCCAACAAAGTGCGCTCGGTCGCTGTAGATGCGCGTGCCATAAATCTCGGACAATCTTCTCATCTGGGCCACCTCGCCATTAACTTACGCCCGAGGTTTTTAGTCCTTTCGATGACTGAAAATACGCGTTTGTAAATGAAACTTCCATTTCGAATATTAAATTGCCTGAGTAACTTTTAAGTAGGAATAGCGCCACAATTTAATACGTCCACACCGTGGTGTGAACGGCGTCGGTCGGAACAAGGGACTAGCGCGCATAGTCCCGTGATGAGAGACCGTATTCTTGGTGTGGATTCAGCAATGTGGATCCGAACAAGCCAGGTTACTGGAGAAGCTCGGGTCCGAGATAGGTTCGGTACCTAAGCCAATTTCTAGGTTTTGTGGCTGATTTAACTCCGGTTGATTCTGCCGGAGGTCACTGCTATTGGGGTTCGGCTAAGCCATGCAAGCGGAGGGCGCGGTCGCAAGATCGTGGCCCCGCACACGGCTCAGTAACACGTAGTTAACCTACCCTTGGGACGGGGACAACGCCGGGAAACTGGCGATAATCCCCGATAGGTGAGGGACGCTGGAATGCTTCCTCGCTCAAAGCTCCGGCGCCCGAGGATGGGACTGCGGCCTATCAGGCTGTTGGTGGTGTGACGGACCACCAAACCTACGACGGGTACGGGCGATGGGAGTCGGAGCCCGGAGATGGGGACTGAGACAAGGCCCCAGGCCCTACGGGGCGCAGCAGGCGCGAAAACTCCGCAATGCGCGAAAGCGTGACGGGGGAACCCCAAGTGCCGTTGGTCTTTTGATCGACGGCTTTTCGGAAGTCTAAGAAGCTTCCGGAATAAGGGCTGGGTAAGGCTGGTGCCAGCCGCCGCGGTAATACCAGCAGCCCAAGTGGTGGCCGCGATTATTGGGCCTAAAGCGCTCGTAGCCGGATCAGCAAGTCCTTTGTGAAATCGGGCCGCCCAACGGTTCGGCGTGCAAAGGATACTGTTGGTCTTGAGACCGGGAGAGGTCGGAGGTACTCTTGGGGTAGCGGTGAAATGCTGTAATCCTGGGGGGACCACCAGTGGCGAAGGCGTCCGACCAGAACGGATCTGACGGTGAGGGGCGAAGGCTAGGGGAGCGAACGGGATTAGATACCCCGGTAGTCCTAGCTGTAAAGCATGCGGGCCAGGTGTCTAGTGCTCCTCGAGGGCGCTATGTGCCGGAGGGAAGCCGTTAAGCCCGCCGCCTGGGAAGTACGGCCGCAAGGCTGAAACTTAAAGAAATTGGCGGGGGAGCACCACAAGGGGTGGAACCTGCGGTTCAATTGGATTCAACGCCGGACAACTCACCAGGGGCGACAGTTGGTTGAAGGCCAGGTTGATGACCTTGCTGGACTAGCTGAGAGGTGGTGCATGGCCATCGTCAGCTCGTACCGTGAGGCGTCCTGTTAAGTCAGGCAACGAGCGAGATCCCCGCCCCTAGTTGCCATCGGTGGGAAGCCGGGCACTCTAGGGGGACCGCTGGCGCTAAGCCAGAGGAAGGAGAGGGCGACGGTAGGTCAGTACGCCCCGAATCCCCTGGGCTACACGCGGGTTACAATGCGCAGGACAATGGGATGCAACCCTGTAAGGGGAAGCCAAGCCCCTAAACCTGCGCTCGGTTCGGATCGAGGGCTGTAACTCGCCCTCGTGAAGCTGGAATCCCTAGTAATCGCGTGCCAACACCGCGCGGTGAATGCGTCCCTGCTCCTTGCACACACCGCCCGTCAAGCCACTCGAGTGGGGTCCGGATGAGGTCAGTTCAAGTTGGGCTGCTCGAATCCGAGTTCTGCAAGAGGGGCTAAGTCGTAACAAGGTAGCCGTAGGGGAACCTGCGGCTCGATCACCTCCTTTGATATTTTGGGTACCGGACCTCTTTTTTTTAAAACAAAATTTTGGGGCCCGGCCCCATTTTTGAGCTATCTTCGTATTAGAACAATCGCCGCGGCGATGGCAACGATTACCACGACCAAAACACCAATCGTTAACCATGGGAACTCAGAAAGAGGAGCTTCGTACCCATAAACAATGTTAGGCTGCGTTTCCCCATTCAAGACCGTATTGAGTGCTTCAGCCGCGGTACCGCCAGACCAAGTGTAAGTGTCGCCCGTTTGGGTGTAACCTGAAGGCAGCCCACTCACAGACGCATTCTCTGGAACTTTCAATGTGAAGTCGGTGTCATATTGTTCGAACGATCCACCCAAGGTTGTCGGGACAATTTCTGGCAACTTGAAGCCCCACTGCACTTGATCATCGACCACCGGCAGTGTGAAGTATCCATCGAGCGTCAGCTCCATCGTCGTGGTGGTGTCTTCAGTGGTGAGGTTGATCTCAAGGGTGAATTCGACAGTTTCGCTGTTAACATCTATACTCACGTTTGTAGAAACTCCAGATATGTCGACTGATACATCTACTGTTATTGGCAATTCATCGCGCAGTATCTGGTCTTCGAAAACGCTTCCGGAAAGAGTAGTGGTCAGGCCCGCTTCTATCGTGGGTTCGTTCCATGAAAACTTTGTACATCTGAGTTCTTCGATTACTATGTCTTCCTCTGGGGTCATTGGCAATATTGTAGAAAGAAGCTCGGAGAGAGATTGCCCCTCAATTCCCAAGGATTCGATAAAGTCGTTGATCATCTCGGTGTTCATCATACTGATTTCATCAGGTATCTCAGCTAGTAATGGTCCGGAGAGTGTCGCGCTTGCATCCACATCTAATCTGAGCTGTCCAGAGTTCGGAGAAGATATCTCGAGTTCTACGCTTCCGCTGGTTATTGGAAGTTCGCCCCACCCAATACTTTCTAATTGAGTTTCAGCACTAGCCGTAACGTGACAGCGCGCGTCAGGAAGCAATTCTAGGGTGATATCTAAATCCATGTTCTCGATGGATGGTAATCCGGGTATCTGTTCGTCCGTCTCCTCAGTGGATTGTATTTCGGGCAGCTGTTGCGCGTTAACGCAGGTCATCGATATCATTAGAACTATTATCGCACACAGCGAAAGGCTAACAAACAACCTTTTGATTTTTTCACCCAATTTTCTTTGTTTCTGGGGTGATTTAAATACATAGTAAATTTGGGTATTTTTTATTTTTATAGGAAAATTTTCGATATTTGCAGTAGTTTTTCTCTTCCGCAAATCTTATTGGACTTACTCGCCGACTTTAACCGTGAGGGCCTGTAGCTCAGTGGTAGAGCGTCGGCTTTGCAAGCCGAAGGTCCCGGGTTCGAGTCCCGGCAGGTCCACTTTTGTTCAACGCTCGAAAATTGCGAAGGATTTTTAACCTGCTTAGCCCAAATATACCATGCTGAGATGCGGCTGGCGAAGATGCCTCGTCAGCTAAGGGCGAAAGCTGACAAATGTTTTCTTGTCAGTGATGATTGCCATGCATAGGTCGCGCCCATAGTGCTAGCTGGGTATAACAGGAACTTAGGCTAAGCCGTCTGGGGGATGGCTCGGCTCGAGCGCCGAGGAAGGTCGCGGCAAGCGGCGAAATGCCCGGGCGAGGTGCAAGCAGCCCTTGAACCCGGGATTGCTGAATGGGACTTCCTGGCGGGGGGTAACCCCCGTCGCTCGCGGCAGCGAGTGGGAACCCCGGGAATTGAAACATCTTAGTACCGGGAGGAGAAGAAAGCAATCGCGATGCCGGAAGTAACGGCGAGCGAAACCGGTATAGGGCAAACCGAACCTGGTGGTGAGAGCCACTGGGGATGTGGAGTTGTAGGACTTTCTCCAATCTCTCGCGCGGAAAGCTGAAGCAGTTGGAAAGCTGCGCTTTAGAGGGTGAGAGCCCCGTAGGCGTAACTGCGCAGGGTACGAGGGGAAGTATCCTGAATAGGATGCCTTGGAAATGGTGTCCGAAGCTGGGAGGCATCAACTCCCAACCCTAAACACGACTCGAGACCGATAGCGGACGCAGTACCGCGAGGGAAAGCCGAAAAGCACCCCGGAAGGGGGGTGAAAAGAGCCTAAAACCAGATGGCGATTGTTGGGTACGGCCTAAAAGAGTTGATTCTCCCCGAAGGAAGCCGTCGCGAGGCGGTGGTACGAGGGGAGAGGATCGGAGTCGTACCGTCCGTCTAGAATCACGGGCCAGGGAGTTCATTGTCGTGGCGAGGTTAAGGAGTTCAACTCCGGAGCCAAAGCGAAAGCAAAAGGTCCGCAACCCGAAAGGGTGAGGGACTGGGTGTGAATAGCGCCCGGAGTCACGGCGATGAGACCCGAAACCGGGGCGATCTAGTCCGGGGTAGGCTGAAGCCGAGCTTTGCTTGGTGGAGGGCCGAACCAGTCTTGATGTGCAATTCGGTTGGATAACCTTGGGCTAGTGGCGAAAGACCAATCAAGCCCGGTGACAGCTGGTTCCTCCCGAAGCTGGCCGCAGTCAGGCCCAGCGCGAGGCAGCCGATGGTGTAGAGCACCGATTGATGAGATATGGGGGGAAACCCTCGGTTTGTCTGTCGAACTCCAAAGCTGTCGGCGTCGAAGACCGCTGGAGACGGGATGCGGGGGGTAAGCTCCCGCTCCGAGAGGGGAAAAACCCAAACCGGGGTTAAGGCCCCTAAATGCCGGCTAAGTGTTAACCTTAAAGGGCGTCCTTGTCCTCAGACAGCGGGAAGGTAGGCTCAGAAGCAGCCATCCTTTAAACAACGCGTAACAGCGGACCCGTCGAGGGTGGGGGCCCCGAAGATACACGGGGCTAAGCCGGCTGCCGATACCTCGGGGCAGCCGAAGTCAAGTAGGCTGATCCGGTAGGGAGGCGTCCGGCGTGGGCGGAAGCTCGGGCGTGAGTTCGAGTGGACCGCGTCGGAATGAGGATCCTGGTGGTAGTAGCAGCACAGCTGGGTGAGAATCCCAGCCGCCGAAGGGGCTCGGGTTCCTCGACAATGATCGTCAGTTGAGGGTTAGTCGGTCCTAAGGTGGTCCTTAACCAGAGACCATCGAAAGGGAATCCGGTTAATATTCCGGGACCACCCAGGTACCTGCGGTAACGCAAGCTCAGCTTCTGACGCTTTGGGGTAGGTCGAGTGAGGTTGTCGCTTCATTTAATCGCTCAAGTCCAGGGAGTTCCGTAATGGAGAGAACTGGACGAAGGCGGGAATAGCCTGCCGTTAGGTGGGTTCGGCCGATCTCTGGAGCCCGTGAAAAGGGAGCTGGGAAATGGGACCCTGGGTGACCGTACCTAGATCCGACACAGGTGCCCCTAGGTGAGAAGCCTAAGGCGTATCGGGAGACATCAGGCTAGGGAATTCGGCAAGTTGGCCCCGTAGCTTCGGTAGAAGGGGTGCCTGCCTCGTGAGAGGCAGGTCGCAGTAACTTGGGGGGGCCGACTGTTTAATAAAAACGTAGCTAACTGCAAGTCCGAAAGGATGTGTACAGTTAGTGAATTCTGCCCAGTGGCGGTACGTGAAACCCCGGTTCAACGGGTAGAAGCGCCGCTAAACGGCGGGGGTAACTATAACCCTCTTAAGGTAGCGTAATACCTTGCCGCTTAATTGGCGGCTTGCATGAAGGAATCAACGAGCCCCCCACTGTCCCAGCCTGGAACCCGGTGAACCCACTAGCCTGCGAACATGCAGGGGATCCCCGAAGGGAAACGAAGACCCCGTGGACCTTTACTGCAGTCTGTCGTTGGAATGCGGCTGCGGGTGCAGAGCGTAGGCGGGAGCCTCAGAAACCGGGTCTCAGGGCTCGGCGGAGGCGCCAATGTAACACCGCCCTCTTGTGACTGTTTTTCTAACCGCGCGAGCGAGACAGCGACAGGTGGGCAGTTTCGCTGGGGCGGCAGGCCCTCGAAAAGATAGCGAGGGCGCCCAAAGGTCGGCTCAGGCGGGTCAGAAATCCGCCGTGGAGGGCAAGGCCAAAAGCCGGCCTGACTGTGAGCTCAATACCAAGGCTCGCAGAGGAGAAATCCTGGCCTAGCGAACCTCGATGTCCTTATTGGTGAGGGCTCGGGATGACAGAAAAGGTACCCCGGGGATAACAGAGTTGTCGCGGGCGAGAGCTCCTATCGACCCCGCGGTTTGCTACCTCGATGTCGTTTCTTCCCATCCTGGCCGTGCAGCAGCGGCCAAGGGTAGGGTTGTTCGCCCATTAAAGGGGAACGTGAGATGGGTTTAGACCGTCGTGAGACAGGTCGGATGCTATCTTTCGGGGATGTTGGGTGCCTGAGGGGAAGGTGTCCCTAGTACGAGAGGAACAGGACGCCGGCGCCTCTAGTTTACCGGTTGTTCGACAGAGCATAGCCGGGCAGCCACGCGCCAGTCGATAAGGCCTGAAAGCATCTAAGGCCGAAGCGATTCTCGAAAATAGGCACCCTTGGTTATCGGTGACTCCGTCACGGCAACCTGTGGTGACATGGGTTGTTGGATGACCTACAGCTTGGGACTAGAAGATCCCGTTGCATGGCCACGGGTGTAAGCACCAAGCTTCGGCGAGGTGTTCAGCCCGGTGGTACATATCAGCTGAAAAGTTCCAATGTGTCCAGCTAGCGATGAGGGCGCAGATCTATGCATGGCACTTTTTTTTATATGGAAATCCAAATTTAAATAAAAATTTTAGTTCACACTAAAAAAAGAAATGCTCAGAAAAGCTTGCTAGGAGTTCGCTTCCTTGAAAGTTTATGGAAAGCTTATTGCGTTGTTAGGGCAGGCAGCCTCGCAGGCTCGGCACTCAATGCAGTCGTCTGGGCGTGCGACCACAGCTTTTCCCTTAACTATATCAATAACATTCACCGGGCAGACCTCGGCGCAGGCAGCCGCACCCTTACACTTTTGTGTGTCGATAATCGGAGGCAAGTTTACACTTCCTTTTTCTGTTTTAGTAAATTACTTATATATCCTGCTATCCGGTTGCGGAGGGACTTGCTCTTTATATTCACGAGAGCGTCAAGCGTAAGACAATTTTGTTTAAAATCTATCGAGAATTTATCTGGATAACGCTTGATTAACTTTCGTGCAGCGCGCTTGATGTACGTTGGCCTTACTCGCCCCATGTTATTCCTCCGCTCGCTTGGCTTTGTCGGCAGGTCTAAAAAAGCTTTCTCGAGCTAATCAAAGCTCCTTGCTACGCGCAGCGCGAGTTCCACCACCTCGGTGGGCGAGCTCCCCAGTAGCCTTATCATTGCTTCTTTCCCGGGGGCCCCTCGGTCGAAAATCACTTGAGGCACTTTTTCAATTTTTTTGATGGCTTGTTCAGTTCCCCACACCATTGTCTTGGCGCCGCGGGGTTCCCTGCCTCGATCGAACCCGCTCACGCTTAGCCTGAGTTTTTTGCATGCACGCAAGATTTCTTCGGAAAACCGGATGTTCAGACCAGCTCTAATTCTGCGATCGTGACGCATCGCGGTGAGTACAAAGTTCGCGACGTGTTCGGAACCACCGAGCTTAGGAAAGCCCGTCAGACGCGCACGGTCACCAACCTTCACGATCCTACCCGCGAGTCCAACCACATCCGAGATTTTCTCCGCACCGGGCAGGGCCATCGCGATGTTCGAGCCAACCTCGGGCAGGAGCTTAACGAACTTGGGGTCTTCTGCAAGGAGTTGAGTGGCTTGCCACACTTCTTCCAGCGCACGGCCCTTTTCCGCGCTCAGGAATAGCGCCGCCATCTGGTTGACCGGCATGACGCCTTTCCCTACTTTCAATCTGTTTTCAATTGCGCCCTCGATGAATTCTCTTGCGTTGGAAATCGCTTCATGTAAATTGGCTCCTTTTGCGAGCTCCGCCGTTATCGCGGATGCGAACGAGCAACCCGTACCATGTATCGGCTGGCTAGTAACTCGTGAACCTTTGAACTCCCTAAATTTTCCATTGGTGTAGAGTACATCGACGATTTCTCGCCCTTTCAGATGCCCTCCTTTGACGAGGACAGCTTGTGGGCCTAACTTGGAGATCGCTTGAGCTGCCTTTCGCATGTCGGCTTTTGACCTAATTTTGAATCCAGCGAGCCTCTCGGCTTCGGGCACATTTGGGGTGACGAGCTCCGCGCGCGCCAGCAGCTTGGTAAGCGCTTCGAGAGCATCC
>JAOUPD010000072.1 GCA_029880065.1 Hadesarchaea archaeon | reverse complement strand
CATGGCCGAAGTAAGAGAAAGAATCGCACGATGGATCGCCGGCGACATAACCCTTTCCGACGACCCGGGGGGGGCCTTCAAGCGCTGGCGGGAGCGATTTGGGATTAACCAGACCTCGCTCGCCAAAATGATGCACGTCTCCTCCTCAGTAATCAGCGACTACGAGGCCGGGCGGAGGAAATCACCTGGGGCAGCGACCATCAGGCGTGTGGTCGACGCCTTCCTTAAGCTCGATGAGCAACAGGGCGGAAAGGTGTCTAGGGTCTTCTCCCACGTGTTCGGCACCCAGCTGCCGCCCGATGTCGTACTCGAGATCCGAGAGTTCGGCGAGCCCACCGATGGGAAGACCGTCTGTAAGGCTATCGACGGCAACGTCGTCGCGAACAAGGAGCTGCTCGACCAGAAGCTCTTCGGCTACACCGTCGTCGACAGCTACAAGGCGGTGCTGGGCCTCTCCGCCGACGATTTCAGGCGCCTCTACGGGTTAACCACCGAACGGGCGCTTGTTTTTACTGGTGTGACGACGGGGCGCTCCCCCATGGTGGCTGTAAAGGTAATCGGGATAACCCCTGGGATGGTAATCCTGCACGGCGAACTCAAGCGTGTCGACGTGCTGGGGGTAAAAATAGCCGAGCTCCTACGCGTTCCCCTCGTGGTCTCGAAACTGCCGTCAGTTGGGGAGCTGATCGAGGGGCTTCGAAAGTGCGTCCACTGACCCCTCACGACAATTGCCGATGTTTTTTCCGACAATCGAAAGGCTTTTATTGCCCTCGCTTAAGCATAGACACAAAAATTAATATTCAAAATAAAAAGGTGACCTTACTAATGGACGTTGGCATAGTCGGTTACGGAGTTTACATCCCCAGGTACCGCATACGGGTGGAAGAGATAGCCAAAGTCTGGGGGGAAAATCCCGAGAGCGTTAAGCGCGGGCTTTTGGTCGAAGAAAAATCCGTCCCTGGACCTGATGAAGATACCGCCACCATAGCAGTCGAAGCCGCGCGCAACGCCGTGAAACAGGCCGGCATCGACCCTCAAGACATAGGTGCAATCTACATCGGCTCAGAGTCCCACCCTTACGCAGTCAAACCAACGGCCACGATCGTAGCAGAAGCTATCGAGGCCACCCCAGACCTCACAGCCGCTGACTATGAATTCGCGTGCAAAGCGGGTACAGCCGGGATTCAGACCTGTATGGGGCTAGTTGAAGCGGGCATGATAAAATACGGTATGGCGATTGGGTCCGACACAGCCCAAGGGGCTCCGGGAGATGCCCTCGAGTACACAGCTGCGGCCGGGGGAGGGGCCTTCATCGTGGGCAAGAACGGGAGCGAGACCCTAGCAGCGATCGAAGGTACCTACTCCTACACCACCGATACGCCCGACTTCTGGCGCCGAGATATGCGACCTTATCCCAGGCACGGAGGGCGATTCACCGGAAAGCCCGCCTATTATAAACATGTGCTTTCCGCAGCTAACGGTCTGCTCCGACAGCTCCAGCTCACCCCCCAAGATTTCGCCTACGCGATTTTCCACCAGCCCAACGGAAAATTCCCAATGCATGCGGCAAAGGAGCTGGGATTCTCGAGGGAGCAGGTGGCACCAGGCCTACTGACGCCCATGATAGGCAACACCTACTCGGGGTCGACCATGATAGGCCTCGCCGCAGTCCTCGACCAAGCCAGACCTGGGGAGCGGATCCTCGCAGTTTCATATGGATCGGGTGCAGGAAGTGATGCCTTCAGCATCGTCGTGCGCGACGGTATTGAAAACAAACGTGATGCGGCTCCAAAGGTGCTCGACTATGCGAATCGGAAGGTCTACATCGAATACGCCACCTACGCAAAATTCAGGAAGCTGCTGGTGAAGTAGATGCGCGACGTTGCAGTAATAGGCGTTGGACTGACGAAGTTCGGCGAGCTCTGGGACGTCTCGTTTAGAGAGATGATGATGGAAGCGGGTGCCCGGGCGATCGAGAATGCAGGGATTGACGGGAAACAGATAGGTGCGATGTACGTGGGAAACATGTCCTCTGGCCAATTTATCCGCCAGGAGCATATTTCCTCAATCGTCGCAGAACACGCTGGACTTTTACCCATCCCCTCCACGCGCGTCGAGGGGGCCTGCGCGTCGGGCGGGCTTGCGCTCCGCCAAGCGGTAATCGATGTTGGCTCGGGCCTCCACGATATTGTCGTCGCCGCCGGCATAGAGAAGATGACCGATGTTCTCACTGGGGTGGCCACCGGGGCACTTGCGACAGCCGCTGACCAAGAATGGGAGGTATTTGTAGGTGCTACCTTCCCTGGTCTCTATGCGCTGATGGCTCGCCGCCACATGTACGAATTTGGAACCACGGAAGAGCAAATGGCAGCGGTGGCGGTGAAAAATCACCACAACGCATGTTTCAACACCTGCGCGCAATATCAGATGGAGATAACGGTCGATGACGTGATGAAGTCCCCACCGGTTACCCTACCCCTGAAATTGCTCGATTGTTCCCCGATCACCGACGGCGCTGCCTGCGTGATCCTCGCCTCCGCGGAGAAGGCGCGGAAGCTCACTAATACCCCAATCTTGGTCGCTGGTACTGGACAGGCGAGTGATACCATCTCACTCCACAGCCGTTCCTCTCTCACGAGCCTACAAGCTACCATTGAGGCCGCGCGAAAAGCGTACAAAATGGCTGGCGTCAAGCCGGATGACATCGATCTCGCAGAAGTTCACGACTGCTTCACGATAGCCGAAATCATGGCAATTGAGGACTTGGAATTCTGCAAGAAGGGTGAGGGTGGCAAAGTGACCGAGCAAGGCGAGACCGCGATAGGTGGGCGAATCCCCGTAAACACGAGTGGCGGGCTCAAGGGCAAGGGGCACCCCGTGGGCGCTACCGGCATCGCGCAGGTCGTGGAGATTGTGCAGCAGCTTCGAGGCGAGGCGGGCAAGCGCCAAGTCGATGGGGCGGAGATCGGGTTAGCACACAATGTCGGTGGCTCGGGAGGAACTGCGGTGGTGCATGTGTTGAGGCGAGGTGACTAAGATGGCCGTTCCGCGTTTCTGGCGAGAGATACCAAACCGATATAACCTCGTGGGGGCGCGCTGCGGAAATTGCAACAAAATCTTATTCCCGCCTCGCTCCATCTGTCCATCTTGCAGGCGGATGGGCAAGCTTGAGCCTTACCGACTCAAGCGCCAAGGCAAGGTACTCTCTTACACGGTGGCACACGTTGCTGCAGAAGGTTTTGAAGACCAAGTACCCTACGTGCTCGCAATCATCGAACTCGAAGATGGCCCCCGCTTGACCGCGCAGATCACCGACTGCAACCCAGATGAAGTCAAGATAGGCGACGAGGTTGAAATGGTCTTCAGGCGGATGGGCGAGGAGAGTCAAGACGGTGTCATTTACTACGGTTTCAAGGGACGCTTAATCAAACCTTAAAAACCGTTTGTCACGTACGCCGTGCGAATGTTAGATAGCCCGTGTGTGCGATCATCCGCGTCTTGGGGCGGGTGCAACTCGGCTTGACCTCGAACTCCCGAACAAGACACTCGATAGTCTTGCAGTGGACGAAGCGGTAATTTGGTAGCTCCCGGTAGAGGCGTTGCAAGTGTTCGACGCAGGGAGCGAATGTTACAAGGTGACCACCCGGTTTTAGGGCCCGCTCCGCGTGGGGCAACACCCGCTCAGGCTGGGGAAGGTCAAGCGTTACCAAGTCGACATCATGCTCGTCGATTCCCTCGTAGATATCTTTCAGCTTCACCGTCACAATATCGTTGAGCCCTGTCATGTTGATGTTCTCCTCCGCCACGCGCGCGAAATCCTCCCGCACCTCATAGCTCACCACGCGTCCGTTGGGTCGAACAAGATTGCCGAGAAAGATCGCGAGCGAACCCGACCCCACGCCAGCATCGACAACGAAATTGCCCGGCCCCACGCCGGCATATGCAACGATTTGCGCAGCATCTTTGGGCAACATTATCTGGGGGACGCGGCGGAGCTTCTGGAGGTAATCAATGATACGCGGGCGCAGAAGGATAAACTCTTTGCCAACGTGTGATTTTAACCTCGCCCCCGGCTCTTGCCTAATAGCCTCGCTCAAATCAACAACCCCCAAATCCGTGTGGAGCTGTTTTCGCTCGGCTTTGACAAGATATTTTCTGCCTCGCTCGTCAATGAGGATTATTCGCTCGTTTTCCTCGATCATTCTCCCGACCTCGTCAAGTTATTTATCCTCACCTAAAAATAACAAGAGGGTTCACCGATGAATATCACTTGGCCTCAGCGGCGTTTAAGCAACCGCCAATTAGCAGCGATTCCGCTAGCCATCATAGCGGTCCTGACTATTTCCATGCTAGTGCTCAGTGTCCCATTCAGCACTGATTTCAGGGAAAGTGGTTTGATAATAGTGCGGGGGTTGGAAAATGTTCCTGACGCTGGCGCGGTTGAAATTGCCGTCGAAAATTTGCTCCACTACAATGCTGATGTCAACATCGTTGAAAATGGCTTCGATATAGGAACCAGCAACGTGCTGGGGGAAAACGAAACTCTCCTCGTTAAAAGCATGTTTTCATCTCGATTTGGCATACCTGAGAACTCCGTCACCGTGGAGCCGAGAGGAGCAACCATCACCAGCATCTATTCTGAGCAGGCCGTAAGAGCCATGGTCGGTGCCTTCATCGCGATGGGCGTCATTATCTTCATCACCTTCCGGCGCCGCATCACCGTGGGGGCAATCTTGCTCGCCGTGGGGCTCGACTTGTTGGGGGTCTTCGGGTGTATGGCGCTGTTCGGCGTCGAACTTAGTCTGGCGTCGATAGCAGGTTTGCTAATGCTCATCGGATACACCGTTGACACAAACATTCTGCTCACCACGCGAGTGCTCAAGCGGGTTGGGGGCGAGCCCAAGGAGCAGGTGATCGGTGCGATGCGCACGGGCTTGATGATGAGCGGCAGCACGCTTATTCCTCTCTTCGCCATCAGCCTTCTAACGACAGCCCCTCAGCTTTACCAGTTGACAGCCGTGCTCATCTTCGGCATCATCATCGATATTTTTAACACTTGGTTCTTAAACGCTGCAATCGTTATGCGGCATGCAGAACGACAGCGGAGGAAGGAGTACCATGTCAGTATTTAAGGAACGCCGTATCGCGTTGTTGCTCCTCACAGTTTTCTTGTGTACCATACTGGTTTGGAGCCCTTTGAATCCGGTTGATCCAGAGACGGAAAAAGCGTTGGGGTGGCCAGCTCAATACACGCGAGGACTCAGCTTCGGGGTCGATATCATCGGCGGCTCTAGGATTATACTTGCACTCGAAGCTTCACACGTCACATTTGAAAATATCCAAGACAACGTGGAAAACACTTGGTGGGGGAAGATAATACCCAGGCTTGAGGACAACCTTTACGTGAGCGTCAATACCATCAGCCTTGACCCATCCACAGGAGTGGCCGTAGCTGAAATTGGAAGGCCAATAACTGAAAATCTGATCAACAAAATTATCGAAGGTCTCGGCAATGTAGCGGTAGACCCCCAAACAGGAAAACCGAAGATAGAGAAAAAAATAAGCGATGCAACGCGCGATGAGGTAATTTCGATACTCGGGTTGCGGGTGGACCCCACTGGGCTGCGGGGCGCGCAATTTAGATCGTTAGGGGCAAATTTGGTTCTCTACGAGATTCC
>JAOUPD010000071.1 GCA_029880065.1 Hadesarchaea archaeon | reverse complement strand
ATCCTCGTGTGGTTTGTTGGGCTCAAAGACGCGGTTTTCCAATCTACCGCTGCAATCACTACAACTGGTTTCTCATCCACATATATCGCTGCTTTGGGAGGTCTACCAAAAGGTGTTTTAACCGTTTTGATGTTTATTGGTGGAGGTTACGGGGCGAGTTCTGGTGCCATCAAGCTCATTCGAACAGTTATAATTGTTGGTGCTGTCTACTGGTTAATCAAGCGAAGTTTCCTCCCAGAGCGAGCGGTAGTTCCAATGAAGATTTCTGGCAAGATTTACACCGAGCGAGAGATAATGGAGACCGCAATCTACGCACTTATTTACATGATTGTCTTGATCGGTGGTGCGGTTGTTCTGATGTTGCTTGGCAATCCCGTCTTGGACTCCATATTCGAATCGACTTCAGCTCAAGGGAACGTTGGTTTATCTGTGGGGATAACTTCAGCAGCGATGCCCCTGGCAGGGAAGATAAGCATGACAGTTCAAATGCTAGTTGGACGCCTCGAGATAATCCCAGTGATAGCATTCGTTAGCTACCTGATAGCTAAGGTGCCTCGCCCTCGGCGAAAGCCCTTCTAGATGGTGGACGCACGAAGACGCGGTATTTGTCGGCGCCCTCTAACTCCATGATTATCCGTTTTGCAATCAGGCCTTTCGGGTTGGTCAATCCCTTTACCCTTTTATTTAAATCCTCGAAGTCCGCGAAGAGGCCCTTCTTCCGCTCCTCGATAATCGCCCACATAAGTTTCTTCCCTATCCCCGGGATGAGCTCGAGTTGGTGGAAGCGCGTGGTCAGAGGCGCGGCGCGATTGAAGAACTCTATGAACCGTTCTGGGGCATCTTTGATCAGTCCCTCTATGGCGACTGGCAGCTCTGCTTTTGCCGCAGCTGTGAGCTCCTCGTAACCCACGCGGCGTTTGATTCGCTCGACTTTGTCTCGCCCGCCCTTGCCTATAAAAACGCGTTCGTGAGGGGTAAATGTCACTCCTGTTATGGGGACGATTTCAAGCAGGGTGAAAAATGTGTCGCCAAGAATCTGAGCTATGGGCTCACGCAGATGAATTGGTCTAGGATCGCCCGGGTTCCCATCAGGCAGGAAATCCACTACTATGCCCCGGTCTTCATATTTCTTATCGACCAAGAACACGTGCCTCCAATTAGCTGGGAACTACTTCCTGTACTTGTTTATTATTTCTAAAATTTTCTTGATGTCTTCTTCTTCAAGCCTCGTTCGTTCTTTCGCGAAAATGAGTTCCACATCCTCTTTTTTCTCGGGCATCAGATCAACGAGTGCAATTGCTTGATGTTCCCTTATCTTCTCAAGCTTGAGCAACTCACCAATCAGTTCTTCTGTTTTTTTGAGATCCAATTTCGCAAATTTTTGTGCATAATCGTAGGTGAGCCGTTGTCCGTACTCCAACTCTCCTTGCTTTTTCTGTTTTTCGAGGATTTCAAGCACTTTAGCCAGTGGCACGGGTTTTTCACCCGTTACTTCCTTTCCTATCATCTTGTCTCCACCTTTCTAAGGTGTTCTGGGCGGGAAATAACCTTTTTGATGGACCCCCCATCCCTGATTTCGACCACGTAAGCTCGTCCGCAACGTTCTTGAACAACCCCAGTCCTGCCATGGTACCGTGGGTGGGGCTGCCCCTTCGCGACGCCCGAATCAAGTATAATTGCAACCTTCGTGCCAGGCCCAAGCTCTTGAATCACTCGGCTCACAGGCGAAAGTCCGCGCTCACGGACATGCTTGGTGAGTTTTCTTCTGCTTTTGCTTCGATAACCTTTCGACCGTTTAGCCATGATAACACCATAAGCAATAGGCTCTCCTAGCACGCCTAAACTACTCGTACTCGCTTAAGAACTTTTTCCGTCAGCGTCATTTGCCTCGAAATCATGAGATATCCCCTTCGGCAATTGTTTCATGAGCTTCGCAAAAGGGCCGAATTTTGGCCCCCGCCCTTTTATCATCTTTTTAATCATTTTTTTCATGAATTCATATTGTTTTAGTAATTCTTTAACATCTGTCTCGCTCGTACCCGAGCCTCGGGCTATTCGGCGAATCCGTGAGGCGTTGAGTAACTTCGGGTTTTCGAGTTCCTCAGGAGTCATTGACTGCATGATCACCTTAAAACGCTTTAGTTTCTCCTCTCCCACACGCATCTGTTCTTCAGGTATGGTTACTCCTAGCCCCGGGATCATCTGCATAAGCTTCTTGAAGGGGCCCATTTTGCCCATCATCTCGAGCTGGCTGTAAACGTCTTGCAAGGTGAGCTTGCCCGCGAGGATTGCTTTCATATCGGCGGGCTTCACCTCTTCGGCCCTTGCGGTCTCCTCAATCCGCTTCAGCAATGTTTCAATGTCGCCCATCCCGAGCAGGCGAGCCACGAAGCGCTCGGGCACAAAAGGTTCGAGGTCATCTAGGTGTTCACCGACACCTATGAACTTTATAGGAGCATCAGTGGCCGCAACCGCCGAGAGTGCCCCCCCACCTTTTGCGGTGCCATCCAGTTTGGTAATCAAAATCGAGCCTATGTCCGTTGCGGCTTTGAATGCGGCAGCCTGCTCTTTTGCCTGTTGCCCTATCGTCCCATCCACGACGAGCATGATTTCGTCAGGTCCTATTGTTTTGGCGATTTGGCGCATTTCTTCCATCAGAGCTTCCTCTTTGCGATGCCTGCCGGCCGTGTCAACGACGATTAATTCAAGATGCTCTTTTTTGAACTGCTCGACGCCTTTCTTTGCAAGCTTGATCGAATCCTTGGCTTTGGGATCGCCGAAAAATCTTGTGTCGACCTGTTGACCAAGTTGGCTGAGCTGTTCGTACGCACCTGGGCGGAAGGTATCTGCGCAGACAATGCCAACCTTGAAGCCCCGTTTCTTGAAGTGAGATGCTAGCTTCGCCACCGAGGTCGTCTTCCCACTTCCTTGAAGGCCGACCATCAGCAGTATCGTGGATTCTCCGGGCTTGAGCTGTAGTTGGGCTGGACGCCCCATGAGCGTGGAAAGTTCTTCGTATACAATCTTGATGATGTGCTCTTTGCGTGCCATGCCAGGGGGGATCTTCTCCTCGAGTGCCCGCTTTTCTATCCGCTTCGTCATCTCCAGCACGAGTTCTACATTGACATCCGCCTGTAGCAGAGCGCGCTGGATATCCCGCACTAACTCCTTGACCACCCGCTCGTCGACATGGGCCGTGCGTGTCAGCTTCCGGAGGGCGCTATGCAAGGTCCTCCCAAGTCTATCGAGCACCATAGAGTATCACTTTCAATAATCGTTTGTCGCGTTGTATTAAATAAACGAGGAGGCTAGGAAGCTCGTCTCTTGGGCATTAAGATTGTGCGGATCGGGAACGGGATCGTGATGCCCTCCTTCCTGTAGCGCTTGTGCAGCTCTTTGACAAACTCGTGGGTGATCAGGTACTTGTCCACGAATTCCTTGACTCTCAGGATGACGGTGAAGTTAATGCTGAAGTCGCTGAAGGTGTGATAACGGATGAAGGGCTCGAACTCAGGCACCCCGCCAGTCACTTTTTTCAACACTTTTTTGCCTACATCGATGGTTACTCTTTCCACTTTCTCGAGGTCGCTGTCGTAGGATACCCCAACCTGGACCAAGCAGGCCATCTGTGGCTCGGGTAAGTAGTAATTGGTGACGATTGCTCCCGCCATTTTTGAGTTCGGCACTACAATTATGTTATTCGGAAGTTCGCGTATTCTTGTGCTACGCCAGCCGATCTCTTCCACATATCCTTTTTGACCTGAGTCTAGCTCGATATAATCCCCTACCCTCACGGGTCGATCAGACATAATGTAAACGCCGGCGAAGAACTCGGATAAAGTCCCTTGAAGGGCGAACGCAATTGCGAGGCCCCCTATCCCAAAGGCCGCGACCAACGCGGTCACTTGGATGCCAAGTGCATCAAGTATCAGGATGAATGCTACAAAAAAGATGACAATTTTTATGATTTTCTGAAGCGTTGGCACGAGTGTCTTAACGCTGGGACGCACTGTGCCGTAGTACTTCAATATACCAGTTATAATCCTCGTAGTGCACCACGTTGCTATTAAGAGTATCAACAGGTAGCTGATAGTTGGAAGATATTGCATGACCTCTGCGGGGACAAACGTTGCGCGCTCAAGAGCAAAGTTAATCCCTATGATCAAGAATATCGCAATTATCGGCACTTTGATGGCATCGAGAATGATATCGTCGATTTTGGTTTTCGTTTTTCTGGTGAACCTAGTGATATAAACGTTTAACACGAATCTCAGCGCATACCCCGCCACGATGAATCCGATCAATATCAAAATGGGCGTTAGTAGTTGCCAGAGTTCTTCGATGGTCATCTTCGCACCAATTGATTTTATAAACTTACTCTATAAACATATTTAAAACATCGCCGCCACTGTTCTCTTGATTTTAATGGTTTCGGCGAAGGATGTCCAAGAGCTTGTGAAATCGAAGCTGAAGGGATACAAATTTCTCATTGTCTCTAACCGCGAGCCCTACATCCACATGTATACGCCTGATGGGGTGCAGGTCAAGACCCCCGCTGGAGGCCTGACGGCAGCCTTAGATCCTCTAATGCAGGCCACTGGCGGGATATGGGTAGCGGGCGGTAGTGGGGATGCTGATCGGGAGAATGTAGATACACAAAGTCGGTGTCGGGTTCCCCCTGCGAACCCAAAGTATGTGTTGAAAAGGGTGTGGATGTCAAAGAACGAGGTGGATAAGTTTTACTTCGGTTTTTCGAATCAGACACTTTGGCCTCTCTGCCACAATGTGTTTCAAAAACCATTTTTTGATAAATCGTTCTGGAACGGTTACAAGCACTCAAACGCGCTGTACGCGGATGCGATCAAACAGGAGACGAAGGGAATAGATAAGGCTTTCATTTGGTTTCACGACTATCACTTGGGGCTGGCACCAAAAATGGTCAGGAACGGGGTCCCGAAAAAACAAAAGCTTGTGCTTGCTCACTTCTGGCATATCCCGTGGCCCACTTGGGACACCTTCACACTTCTACCGTGGGGGAAGGAGATACTCGACGGCATGCTTGCGAACGACCTCATCGGTTTTCACCTTCCTAGTTATTGTGTCAACTTCTTGGCGAGCGTTGAGAAGGTAATGGGGATTAAACCCGATTATAGGGTACTTAACGTGAAATACAAAGGACGTACTATCCACGTGAGGCCCTTCCCGATAAGCGTGGATTTTGCCACTATAGACAAACTAGCGAGGAAACCCGGGGTAACGCGGGAGATGAAGCGCGTCCGAGCCCCCCAATATATTCCATACAAATATATCGGCGTAGGCGTCGATCGGATTGACTACACCAAGGGCATCTTGGAGAGGTTCCAAGCCATAGATCGATTTTTGCAAAAGTACCCGGAGTACCAGAATAATTTCGTGTTCGTGGAAGCGGGAGCACCAAGCCGCACACGAATTCCAGATTATATGAAACTGAACGAGGAGATATCCAAAGCCGTCGACAAGATCAATTGGAAATACATGAGGGGCTATTGGAAGCCGATTATTTACATCAAGGGAAAACTGGATCCTGATAGACTTTTCGCGTTATACAGAACCGCCGATTTGTGTGTAGTGAGCCCGATTCAAGACGGGATGAACTTGGTGGCGAAGGAATTCATCTCTGCAAATGTAGATTGCACGGGTGCGCTGATGCTGAGTAAATTTGCGGGAGCAACGGAA
>JAOUPD010000070.1 GCA_029880065.1 Hadesarchaea archaeon | reverse complement strand
GATGCCGCGCGCGATTAGATGCTCAGATTGGGTTTCTACGGCGGCGGCCAGAGCAAGTACCTCGTCATTGGTAACACCGTCTTGCAGGCTGACTACTTCGTCGACGCCGAAGCGACCTTCAGTTAGTGTGCCGGTTTTGTCAAAAACGACACATTTTAGATTACGGGCACGCTCGAAAGCGCCACGCTCCCGGATGAGCAGACCGTTTTTAGCCGAAAGCGAGGTCGAAACTGCCACCACTAGGGGAATTGCAAGTCCTAAAGCATGCGGGCAGGCGATAACCATCACTGTAACCGAGCGTTCCAGAGAAAAATCTAGCGTGCTACCAAAAATCTGCCAAATGATTAAGGTAATCAATCCGCCCCCCAATGCTATCAACGTGAGCCAGAGGGCAGCACGGTCAGCAAGGAGTTGTGTCATTGACTTACTTTCTTGCGCTTGTTTAACCAGATTGATGACCTGCGAGAGATAGGTGTCTTTGCCAGTCTTTTCAATTTTGACTTCAACCGCTCCCTCGCCGTTGATAGAGCCGCCAATTACTTTATCTCCTTCTTTTTTTGGGATGGGCTTCGATTCTCCAGTAAGCATCGCTTCGTTGACATCCGTCTCACCTTTTTCGATACTTCCATCTACCGGGACCTTTTCACCAGGTTTGACCAGCACCAAATCGCCAGGCGAGAGTTCGTCTACCGGCACATCTTTTGTAGAACCATCTGGCTGGACGAGATGGGCTATTGACGGCATCATTTTGGCTAGTTCCTCAAGCGCTCGCGACGCACCCATCACCGACCGCATTTCAATCCAGTGGCCGAGCAGCATGATGTCGATCAGCGTGGCAAGTTCCCAATAGAAGATTTGGCCTGATAGACCGAAGACCACTAAACTGCTGTAAGTATAAGCGACGGTGATAGCGACTCCAATAAGAGTCATCATTCCTGGCCGCTTTTCACCAAGTTCCCCTAACAACCCCTTTAGAAAAGGCCACCCACCATAGAAGAAGATCGCCGTGGATAGAGCGAATAAAACGTAAGAATCTCCCGTAAACTTTAATGCTTCAAGTCCAAGAAGCGACTGAATCAATGGTGAAAGCAGTAAAATTGGAATGGTGATAAGTAAAGAGATCCATAATCGTTTCTTAAAGTCCCGCAACATCTGGGCATGATGATTGCCATGAGCTTCATGTTTATCATGATGTTCATGCTTTTCGTGAACATCTTCAACGTGTTGTTTTTTTAGGTTCCTGGTGTGCCATTTTTTCTCTTTTTTTCCACTATTCAAGCGTTTTTCTTCTGGGGCCTTGTTTCTTTTAATCATTTTAACCCCAAACATCCTAACTCCAACTTATAATTGAGGAGAGGATAAACTTATTTTTTTCTTGCCGAGATTTTCCGGAAAGATTCTAGAGGGTACAAATCTGGGGTTCAAACTCCTTCACACTATACAAAAAAAATTTAGTGAAACTTAAGTTTCCCCTTTTATAGGAAAGCAGCCAAGGGCTTTCGGTGAGAACGATGGCCCGAGAGGTAAGCATTCGCTCCATCGTGGCTCCAGGACTTTCCATCTTGTTCATGTGCGCTCTCATCGAGCTCGGTGCCGGCAAGGTGTTTGAGGAGATGCAGGGATACTTCACTACCCTACTTCCCGGACTAATCGTAATGATTCCGCCTCTACTCGGTCTCCGGGGAAACATCAACGGCGCCCTAGCTTCGCGCCTCGGGACAGCACTAAACGCTGGATTAATCGAGCCGCGCCTGACGCTGTCCGCCGAAATCAAGGTCAATTTAACTTCCTCTTTAATTCTCAGCATTATCGCGTCCGCCATTATCGGGGTCTTTGCCTTCGGAGTGAATTTGTTAACCAGCGCCCCCACGATTGGCGTACTCGAGCTAATGGTAAAACTAATAGCGATAGCTGTTTTTGCGGGCTTTCTTTCGGGGTTGATTCTCGCCCTCCTAACTGTTTTCGTGGCTGTAAAATCCTACGCACGGGGTTGGGATCCTGATAACATCACTAGCCCGACGATGGCGACGATTGGGGACTTCGTGACCATAGCTTGTATCTACCTAGCTGTGCTTCTGGTGGTGTGAAAAATGGCCATTTACCGTGTCAAACGAATAGTGCTCGAGAGCTTCCCGGTGCTAACAGCAGGAATTATTATATCACTCGTTGCGGGCTACATGCTGAACTCAAGCATCCAAAAAATCGCCGAGCTACCCATAATTCTTATGATGATCCCGCCAATTAATGGAATAGGGGGAAACATCGGGAGTATCCTCGGCGCCCGGCTCACCTCCGCACTTCACCTAGGCACGTTGGAGCCGAGATTGAGCGGGCAGCGAGTGCTACGGAGGAACATGGCTGCCTCATCGCTGGTCAGCTTCATTATCTTCTCACTCATCGGCGCGATATTTTTCGCGTTCGCGTATGTGTCAGGTATACCACTCGCTCGCTCGCTTTCCCTAGCGCTCGCGTTCTTCATCGCAGGCATAGCGTTAACCGCCGCCGTGATAGTAGTAACGATTACATCGGCGTTCGTTTCATTCAGGGGTGGCTTGGATCCGGACAATGTGGTAATACCCATCGTAACCTCAGTCGGAGATGTGCTGGGCGTAACGTGTTTATTGGTGGCAATAATAATAGTGGGAGTGTAGAAACATGCCCGAATCTTTTAAACCCAAGAGCGTGCGAGAGCTCCTAACCGAAATGAAGGATGTCTCAGATCTTATGATAGACCTCTCCTACGCGGCGGTGCTCTTCGAGAACGATGAGCTTGCGGACCGTGTGCACGAACTTGAAACTCGAATGGATAGTCTCATGTATCAAATCAGAACGATTGCCGCAGTCGTGACACGAAACGTTCGTGAAGCCCGGAAAATAACTGGAATTCTTCAGGTTGCGAGTGCGGCAGAGGCAATCTCAAATGCCACCGGTGATATCGCTGACTTGGTCCGAATGGGAATCGAAATCCACCCTGTAGCACGTGATGCCCTCCGAACGGCCGATGAGAAAATCGCTTGGGTTGAAGTGGGTGAAGGCTCGGTACTTGTCGGCAAGAAATTTTACGAGCTGAAGTTACCCTCAAGTATAGGTATTTGGATATTCGCCATAAAACGGGGCAAATTATGGATAGTTCTCCCGCAAAAGGATACCGAGGTGCGCGTTGGCGATGCGCTCATTGTGAAGGGGCCCCCAGACGGCATCGCGATTCTATTTAAGATGGCCTGTATTCGTAGAGAGGTTTGGGCACCCGAGCGGAGATTGCCGTCGATCAGGAAAGCCCTAGCTGAGATGCGCGATCTAAGCAGTTTGATGGTTGACATGGCGTATTCCTCGATCTTATTCAGGTCCAGTGAGATTGCTGAGGAAGTAATGGAAGCCGAAGAAAAATTCGATAAGCTCAGCTATAAGCTCTGGCTCGCCACGCTTAAGGCAGCAAAGTGGGAACGAAACGTGGCAAGACTCAACGGCTTGTTACAGATGGTCAGGTCTATGGAGCAAATATCCGATGCAGCTGTTTCGATTGCGGATGTGGTGACTCGGAGGGTCGGTTTGCACCCGGTGTTCTCCCGAGCTCTGGCTGAGGCTGATGAACAAATAGGTAGAGTCAATGTTGCGGAGCATTCAAATTTTGTGGGTAAATCTCTAAAAGAGCTTAACCTATGGACAACAATGGGGGCATACGTGCTGATGATAAAGCGGGGCGGGCGTTATATGTTTGATCCTAGCAGGCGTACTCGAATTCTTGCTGGTGATTCGTTAATCATACGAGGTTCTCAGCGCGGTGTTCAGAAGGTGAAGAAGGCGGCCGCGGGGTGAAAAGATGAAAATCATGTGGTGTAAGGACCTTGAGGACGTAGTAAACATCGCGCGCAGTCAAGGGTGGCTGTTCTACCTTAACCTCAAGGGCAAGCATTACTACTACGTTTATACCGGGACCGAGGCGGAGCTCCTGTGTATTGCAGTCGAGGCAAAGGAACTCTTGAAAGCTAAATACGTGTCGATCGATGAAGAAGGCAAACTCGTGACCTCGGAAAAGCCGATTATGCCTGCATGCGCCAAGATTACCACCGTAGTTAAGGATGAGGGATTCGAAAAACTTCTCGGGTAAGGCCTATTTTTCTAGGGCTAAGAGCGCTATCTGTTCTAGCACAAGTTTTTGGATTGGCGCAATTTTCAGTTCATCCTTTGGTATCGAAAAGACCTTAAGCAGCTTTGAAACTTTTTTCCGCGTCACATCGAGCACATCATCGTCACGTTTTATGCCCAACTCGCGACGAATGTTGACCGATGCCTGCTTCACTCGTGCACGCGAATCCCCCAAAATTAGAATTGCCAAGTCTTTGCTACCCTTGTGCAAACCAACCTTCTCAAATGCGCGCGCGATCTGTCGCTCTGCGGCTACCCAGCAGAAGAGTTCGATATGGAGCGAGCTAGCGAAGTTCTTTTTCGTGGCTTGAGCAATGAGGGCAAGGTGAGCAGCGTGTACCAAGTGTTCTTTGCCGGCTATGCTCGAAGCTTCGAACACTTGGCTGGTAGTTCGATTTTTTTTGTCTATCTTAGCAAGCTTCCTCAAGAATTCGTCGACATCATCCATTCTAGCTCTCCCACCGACCACACCCACGACGCGCTTGCCGAACGCACCGCTTAGCTCAAACATACCCGACACCATAGAAGGCTCTTTAAGGATTTGCCTCGAATATTCAGTGATAAAATGCTCTCGACTGCATATAAACTCAAAATTGAGGACCTAGTGCGTGGCCAGTACGTCCGCTCGCCCGAGGGTACCGAGCCCAGTTACCTACTTACCCCCTGGGGCCAGCACATCCCCCGCGCCCGAGTGTTAGGCACGGTCGTGGATAAATTTGTGAGGGATGATCAGGGTTATGCCACGCTTCGCCTCGATGACGGAAGCGAAACCATAAGCCTTCGAGCTTGGCGGGAAGGTGTGCCCGAGCTTGCGGCCTTCAAGATGGGGGACCTCCTCGATGTCATAGGACGCGTGCGGGAGTTTGAGGGGGAAGTATACCTCGTGCCCGATCTTATCTTTCGTGTCGAAGACCCAAACTGGGAACTCGTGCGAGAACTCGAGATTCTGCGCGCGCGGAGGCTGGCTCTAGCGCAGGGGGTACGGCCGCAGCCAAAGCAAGAAGCAAAGCTCGAGCCACGACAGCTGCAGATAGAGGTCTCCCCGACTTCTCCAGAAGTGGGACCAACAATTGAGACCATAGATGAGGTAGAAGCGCCTCCGTTGCCCGAGGTGCCCGACGAAACTAAAAAGCGGGTAATCCTTGCGATCGAGAAGCTCGACAAGGGAGAGGGGGCAGCGCCCACAGACATAGCAGCTGAACTCGACCTTCACCAAGCCGATGTAGAGGATGCTCTCCGTGTGCTGATCGTGGACGGAGAAATATTCGAGCCTCGTGCGGGCAGGTTCAGGCGATTGGGATGAGTGAAGACTACGAAAAACTGCTTGACCGCGCCCTCGAACAGGTCCCAAAAGCGGTGTTAGAGAGTTCTCGCTTCCAAATCCCTGAGGCAGAAGTGTCGATTGTTGGGAACCGCACAATCCTCCGGAATTTTCGGAACATCGCAAGCGCCCTCAACCGCGAACCTGAACATCTCATTAAATATCTACTCCGAGAGCTGGGGGTGGCTGGCAACATCGAGGGAACCCAGGCTATCTTCCAGGGGAAATTTTTGAATACAGCCGTGGACGAGCGCATCCGACGTTATGTTGAGGAATTCGTGCTCTGTCGCGAGTGCGGAAAGCCCGATACTAGACTTGAGCGACGCGAACGATTTTACATTCTACGGTGCGAGGCATGTGGTGCTAGAGCGTCGATGAGGAGCGTTTAGCCTTGCCCTCCCTCAGAGTGGTCCGAACTCAGGGCGAGGTGCTCGTCGTGGTCTGCGATCCAGAGTTACTTGGGAAGAAATTTAAGCAGGGGGAGCTGAAGCTTGAAGTCAAAGAATCATTTTATCGGGGTACCG
>JAOUPD010000011.1 GCA_029880065.1 Hadesarchaea archaeon | reverse complement strand
CATTAAGACAAAATTTATTAAGGACGATTACGGCCCCCCACATTAACGCCACCAACAAAGCCAGAGGCACCATTCGCTTCCAGCGGCCTGTTTCCTGCTCTTTCTGTGCCAATAAGTATGCTCCTATAATCACTAAGGCCGCCGATACAAAAATGAAAAGTGTCACATCCTCACCCAAAAACAAAATTGCGGCGAAAACTCCCCATACGGGATGGGAATTACCGATCGGTAAAATCTTATGAACGGCACCCCTTTTCAATAAATAAAAATACAACTCACATGCTACGCACCAAGAAATTACTCCGGCGAGGATTGCTATCGCGGTTAAAAATGCTCCTGGATAGCTCAAACTATTGGTCGATAAAGCAAATATAATGGCCAAAGGCGCGACGAAAGTTGGTCTGAGGGCGTTAAAGACAGACACACTCATCCTTTTCACAGCTAACTTGCCAATCGTTTGATCCGCTCCCCAACAAAGGGTTGCGGCTAACATGAGCGCGAATGCGATCAGATTCATGATTTGGATGTGGATTTGGTATTTTTAAAACTTTATTGTGCAATTTAAATACAGGAAGGTGAGGATTAAAACAAAAATCAACTTGGGGGTTGAGATGACAGAATCGAGAGTATACGTTTCGGATGATAACCGGGGAATTAAACTCATTAAATTGTTTCGGTTTTTTTATATAGCTGGATGGGCTCCCTTTTCGGTCTTCTTTCCGGTTTATCTTGTAGAACGCGGTATGTCCCTGGCGCAGGTGGGGATAATAATGGCAATCCCGGTGATAATCGGGATCTTTACGAGCATCATGTGGAGTTCCTTTTCCGACGCTATCGGAAGAAGAAAACCTTTTCTAATACAGTCGTCCATTCTAATGGCATTGTTCACATTTGCGATTACACTGATATCCTCGTTCGAAGGGTTTCTCGTTTTAGGGTTTTTCAAGGCTATTTTCATTCCCTTGGCGGAAGGGTTGATAGTAACAAGTTTATTCAGATTGTCTGATTATGGCGGGAGAGCCACAGCTTACTCAGGTTTCGCGATATGGGGGTCCGTTGGATGGGCCTCCGCGAACGCGTTCGCAGGTGTTGCGGCCTGGTTTTTTGGGACAACGGCGGTTTTTTATTTCTCAAGCCTGTTGTTCGTCGTCGCGACAATCGTTTTCCTCCGAGCTCCAGAACCTAGGGAAATTGAGGAGGTCCACAAAACATCCACACGCAGCTCGGTGCGACCACGCATTATCATGAACTATTTTGCCCCAATACGTGAACTCTTAACGAATAAGAAAATGGTAATCCTTCTCTTGGCTTCCCTCCCCCTATTTGTGGCGATAAATGCGGCTTCGCGGTTCTTTCCCATCTATTTGGAGTATTCCGGAGCCTCGCCCATAATTATAGGCCTCGCTTTCACGTTTCCTTCCATCATAGAGATCCCGGTGTTTCTTCACGCGGGGAAACTATCCGATAAAATCGGTGCAAGAAAACCTTTACTCATTTTCTCCGCAGCGGTGTACAGTCTGTTCTTTTTCCTTGTTTTGTTGACTTCAAATCCCGTTCTACTTTTATTGATACATTCATTACTCACACCATTCGCATGGGCTCCCTTGATTACCGGCTCTTCTACTCTAGTTTCGGAAATTGTGCCACGAGATAAATGGGTTACAGGACAGAATTTATTCACAATCTGGCTGTGGTATATATGTGGTATCATCGGCCCCCTTATCGGTGGATTCACTTCGGAAGCGTGGGGATTGCCGATTATGTTCGCCATTGCTTCGGTGTTTGCGGTAGTGTCGGGGGTATTCTTTAGGGGGATCAGAGAAAAATAATCTAATTAGACTAGCGTCCTGTTTCACAAAAAGTTGATAAGCCAAACTATCACGATTATTAACATGATTTCGTTAGCTTTTGCACTTGCTTTTGGAGCGGCCATCTGCTGGGGTCTGTCCCAGATAGCTGGAAAGCTAGCTTTGAAGAGTGTGGAGGTGCCCGTTCTCAATGCGATTAGAACATCATTTGCTTTGGCACTGGTCATCCTATATCTTCTGTCGACGGAAGACTTGGGCTATGTCCGAGCAGAGCTGATATTAGTGGCAACCTTCACTGGGGTAATCGCATGGTTCGCGGCGCCCATGTTGTTCTACTATTTAATGCAGAGAGAAGCCGTCCACAGGATTGCGCCTATTAGCAATACCCAGCCATTGTGGGGGGTTGTAGCTGCGGTGCTGCTCTTGGGCGAGGAAGCGAAGTCCACAATCTTTTTATCAGTCGCTCTGGTGCTCCTCGGATCATATTTTCTGGCTCCCACGGAAGGACCGAACAAGTCGAGACGTTGGAATCCAAAACTCCTCTTGGCTCTTCTAGTAGGCGTTATGTGGGGTATCGCGATTGTCTTGAATAAATACGGTCTTAGCGGAGGAATGTCGCCGGCAATATTTCTCCTTGTGGGAATAGTTTCCGCGTCAGCAGCTTGCAATATCGCGATGTTCGCTCACCGCGCTAAGAAGAGGGTAAACTTCAACGGGAGGGGTGTAGGATTTAGCATTCTATCCGGTATCTCCGGCCTGTTCGTGGGACAAATTCTGTGGCAACATGCGCTGAAGATCGAAGAGGCGAGCGCACTCTCCCCTGTGGTTGGAGCCTTGGTACCGCTTGCCTTCCTCTTCAGCATATTATTCTTGGGAGAGAGACCCACCAAAAGGGCGATCCTAGGTATGATCGTCGTGTTTACGGGGATATCTTTGGCGACTATGTAGGACTGTTTTGAAATTTGAGAAATCAGTCACGAAAAAGTATGTTTTTACATCTGAATTTTCAAAATAAGTGTAAAAGTGCCGCCATCGGTCCATCAAGAACGCCATGACTTAACGCGATTCTATTTTTTCAGCCCAGGATGTCACGGTAGCTTATCAATTTTATTTTTCTATTTTTTATTATCTGTTTGATCCTTTTGCTGGTTAAAGCCTTGGTTTCTGCAGCTCGGTGAGCGGCCACATGTTTAAGTTCACCAGGTTCACCAAGACCCACCGTTTTCATTGCTCTCATTTCAGGGGTATCCAGCCCCGGATGGTTGACAATCATCCAGAGACCGGGAGTGAGTTTCTTAAGAATACCTGCTAAAACCTTTTCTTTCTTTAGATGTGGAACATCATAGGTGGGGAGCCATTCGCCACGTTTTTCTCCCACATCGCCAGAGATGGGTAATTTGTACTCTGCGGAAAGTTTCTTCGTAATCGCTTTCAGTTTCGGGGTAAATTTTGCCGCGAACATATGGGTAGACAAATGTGAGATATTTAAACCTTTTTTCAACGCCTTTTCGATTTGAGCCCTAAGCTCTTTTTCAACTTCAGCTGGCTTTGGCCTAGCAGCCAAGAAGGAACGCTTAGACGGGAAGAAATGCCCCTCGTTATCAACTAAACTGGGCACCTCGGTTACTGACAGTATTGGCCCACACGAGTAAAACTGCCATTCGCTGGTCAGAACCAAGTGCAATCCTAGATCAAGCTTCGGATTTTTTCTGGCTATCTCAACTGCTTCATTGAACCACGGGGGTGTAACCATTATCTCGGCTGAAGTCAAAATGCCCTCCTTATACACTTTTTCAAAAGCTAAATTGGCACTGTGGCAAAATCCCAGATCGTCACATCTCATGATAAGCTTGATTTCATCACGAGGTTTTTCGCCTTCAACGCCACAGCCGCTATTCAAAGGTTATCACCTCCTCAAACCTGTTGGCCAAATGCTAAACATCTTTTAATGAGATTTATTTATAAGTTTTTCAGATACTCGATATTTCAGTCGAGTATTAAAAATTTTTACTGGAGAAAAATCGGCAAACTTAAATTTAGCGACTTTGAAAATTTGAAAGGATGGAATAATGGAACAAATAAAATTCGGTTTAATCGTCCCCCAAGGCTGGAGGCTGGATTTGCCCGAGGATCTCCCGCCTGAAGATCAGTTCAAGTCCATCGTCCGAGCAGCAAGGGACGCTGAACACTTGAGATATGATTCGATATGGCTTTACGATCACTTCCACACGATACCTAAGATTGAGAATCGGTCGGTTTTTGAATGCTGGACGACCCTAACGGCCCTAGCAGCAGAAACGGATAACGCAAAGCTGGGTCAGATCGTGACTTGCAACTCTTATCGAAACCCGTCCTTGCTTGCAAAACAGGCGTCGGTACTAGATGTCATTTCGGGAGGTAGGCTGATTTTTGGAATAGGTGCCGGGTGGTACGAGCACGAGTATCTCGGCTACGGCTACGATTTCCCAAGAGCGGCCAAAAGAATAGGCATGCTCGATGAGGCGGTCGAGATAATCAAACGAATGTGGACCGAGCCCGTGGTTGATTTTGAAGGGAAGTATTACAAGCTTCACGGAGCAATCAACTACCCCAAGCCAGTTCAAAAGCCGAGGCCCCCCATCCTAATCGGGGGAGGCGGGGAAAAGCTGACTCTACGTGTGGTGGCAAAGCATGCGGATATCTACAACCTTGGAGGAGGAACGCCAGAGGACTTCGAAAGAAAAGTCCGCATATTAAGAGAGCATTGTGCCAGTGTTAAAAGGGACCCAAACGAAATCGAGCTGAGCTTTCATACGGAAGTGATAATAAGCGAAACTGAAGCGGAAGTTCGGCAACTCGTGCAGGAACTCATCGAAGAGGGTTTTAACAAAAGCTATCGAGGGAAGGGAATTTGGGAACCCATATCCAAGGAGCAATTCCTACGGGGTAGTATCGTAGGGACGCCTGAGCAATGCGCCGAGCAGCTCAAAAAATTCGTGGAACTCGGGGCAACCTACTTCATCTTATACTTTGACAAAACCATCGAGCGAGAAACTCACAAGCTTTTCGCGAAGGAAGTTATCCCGCTTATCAAGGTATAAAATAGATTCTTTAGTGCTCAGCGCAGCATGTGGATGGGCTTGAATCTGAGGTTAAAAAGAAAAGGGCAGAAACGTGGCTCCCCCTGTTTTATGAGTGTTACAATCCCTGTCTCATGTTGTCTAAATCTTCCCAATTCATGCGGTCTTTTCCTTGGCCTATCCACCCTGTTATATTTTGTTAACAATACAGTATTAGAAATGAAATCCGCCTGTTATGAACTTAACACACGTTGAAGATAATTCTCAAAACCTTCGTTCTCCAAGATGAAAAAGGTCTCCTCCCAGCTGATGCACTTCTTTTGTCGTAGTGTTTCAAGTACCCTGATTATACATAATGGTACTTCTGGAGTTTGACCAGTTTTTTCTAACTTTCTAACAAAACGCATGGCGCTAAAAAGAATCGCATTAGCACCAGCATATTTAATAGGTTTTGTCTTCCCATATTTGTTTTTCCATTCGTTCCGACTTACTATATCGTTTACATGGCTCAAAATCAAGAATGTGGATCGACCAATGAGTTTAAGATTGGTAGGATTAACATTTACCATAGTATTTCCTAATACTCTGCTAAGTTTAGCCATTACCGCTGTGGAATGAGCATTAAGCACCATTTTAAGAGCGATTTGTCTTCTGAGATTAAGAGGATCATCTTTTCTACTCATCGTGAGCACTATGATGTGGTCATCTTGGTCTAAGTCTCCAATATTTGATCTTAAAAGCACAAGGAGTTCATCACGTTGTTTTTCTGTAATTAAAAGGAGAGCCACGTTAGATCCATTCTTTTTACAGAGTGAGAGGAAACTCCTGAAGGATGAGGAAGGGTTTAGTAGCTCATCTATCTCTTCGTCAACACATATCATCACACCTAAATCTCCTTTTCTGGGAGGATGCTTCTCTATGTTATATTTAGAAAATGAAAAATCGTAAAGAGCCTCCTGATTTTGTCCTACTTCGTTGAGACTGTTAAGTGCTGTATGTTGAAGGAATTTATCCCTAACTTTTTTTGAAACATGAGCTTTATAAAATGGAGGATTTAAGCCTTTAAACCGACGCTCTAGCAGCACTTTCCATGCTTCCCGGTAGTCGGTTACTGGTGTCCAGACTTGAACCCAACTCTTTCTCGGCACTTTCACAGTATCTAATGGATCAAGTTTAAAGGTCGGGCTCCTTTCAGCTACATCTATAAAAATTGGAAACAAAGCTTTTTTAGCAAAGTAGATTGAAAAATGATGATTTTTGTAAGCTTTCGTCTCTAATTCAGTAAATGGAGCGATGTCGTTTATTAGATTAAATATTGTCTTCGGAATATGCACAAAATCTTTCAATCTCTGTGATAGAGTTCTATTTCTGAAGCCAACGAGGGAAAGTTCATCTTTTGTCAAAAAAACTCGTAGAACTTTATATATAGCCTCTTCAATTATTATACCCATTACATAAGTGTCTATCGTAGTGGCCTGCGCTCGAGTTGAACCAGCTATAGCTTGGGGTCCTGTGGTAAGATTAATCTTAGTGATGATCTTATTCTCTAAAACTATTCTGCTACGCTTTATCAATTTGAGAACTTCATTTGGATTGTTGTAGATAAAATAAAGTTTCTTTTTAATTTCATTCTTTTTTTGAGAGGTTATTTTGCCATACAATTTCAGTCCCCCTTGTATAAACCCTATAACGGACGAGGTTTCTCCCCCTTCCGTTATCGCAAAGAGAACGTCACCTTTTTTTATATTATTATCAATAAGTTGAAGATATCCAATCAATTGTAAATCCTCCAGTCCTTCTAAAGCACTTACCAATGCTCTGTCTCCTCCAGTCATCTCCCCAATAAGATGTTCTTCTATATCACTCGGCAGGAAATTTTTTAGTTTCTCCCAGAGCATGCTACTCTTCAACTGTCTCCAAAAGGGTTTCCAAAGCGCAATTTCTATTTGTTTTGCGAGTCTTCCAGTAGAACCACATCCATAAATGTAGATTTTTTTGCCTTCAACTATTGCCTTTGCAACCGCGTTTACTGCTTGGATAACCAGCTTAGGCTTTTTAGAAAGTACCATTATCTTGTTGGATATTTCCTCATCCACAGACAGTATTTTTCTTAAACCTTCTAGAGTATCAGATTTTATCTTAAAACTCAGGCCCCAAGTTTTTGGATGGCGTTGTTCTGTAAGAAGTCTATGCAACTGGAATTGTTTTTTTCTTCTAACATAGTCTACAGACTGAGCTGAAGGAGATAATCTAAGAAGTTTAAGAATACCACTTACCACGTTATCCTCCTCATCCCCATGACTTTCTAGCTGTAAAGTAAATATTCTCTCCTTAGTTCTGAAAACTTGACTAGGTCTTCTTGAGAACTTTGAAGTATCTCATCTACTTCAATATTTTTTAGTAGCATCTCCCTCACCTTTGAATTTCCCACGACCATATCAAAATAATTTTCATAAAAACTAAATCGATCCGGATACATTTCCATTATCGTTTTGATTAAATTTAACGCAAATTCAAAAGGTTTGTACTTACTTCTATCTGTAACATGCATCTGTACACCGCTACAAAGCCTACCCTTGTATTTTGAAAATGATGGCACAAAACACACTTCTCTGCACTTTACTCCAGGAAACTTGTAAGCATTAATTTTTCTCGACAATTTGAAGCCATCTATCCATGGTGCCCCAGTTATCTCAAATGGTTTAGTAGTTCCTCTACCTTCAGAGACGTTGGTGCCCTCAAAAAGTACTTGTCCAGGGTAAACTGTAGCACTATCTAAGGTAGGTATATTTGGTGAAGGCATAATCCATGGCAAGGAAGTGTTACTATACCACATTTCCCTCTTCCATCCCTCCATGGGTATAGCTTTTGAGTCCACCTTATCGTCAAGAAATTCTCCATTAAAAAATCTAGCGAGCTCTCCAACCGTCATGCCATGCCTCAGAAGTATAGGATATAATCCAATGAATGAACTATTCTTTGGATACTTGAGAACAAACCCCTCCATGGTTACACCATTTATTGGGTTTGGTCTATCCAGAACAATAAAAGAAACACCTTTTTTAGCGCATATTCTCATGCATAACGCCATAGTCCAGATATGTGTGTAAACTCGTATACCAACATCCTGTATGTCAAAAACTAATACGTCTATAGCCTCCATCATTTTAGGTGTAGGTGATTTACCTACACTAGATACACCAAGACGCATGCGTTTATCTAGATTTCTAGAAGTTAGTGACAAATATTTTACAGATGGTCTATAAAGACTAAAAACCGGAATGTTATACCTCTTATCCACATAAGATTGGAAGCCGACTCCGGCTTGGTGTTCATTACGTATCCCATGCTCTGGAGCAAAAATAGCCGTCAATTTAATTCTCGGATTATTGTAAAATAAGTCTATAATACTGTTAAGCTCGTTGTCAACGCCAGTTTGATTAGTTAATAGACCAACTTTTTTGCCTTCAATTAAACTTACGTTACTCTTTAAAAAAACTTCTAAGCCTAATCTGATCATATTTCTTCCCAAAAGTTTCACCAAGCCGCTTCGTAGAGAACTTTTCCCTTCACAATAGTTGCGAGAACATTAAGTCCCGAGTCAAAAATTGTGACATTAGCAACGCAACCCGGAACCAAGCACCCACGATCCGACAAGTTCAGCGCATCCGCAGGGTTCGATGTCGCCATCCTGACCGCATCTTTCAAGTCGAGGTTTAGCTCAGTAACCATGTTCTTGACAGCGAGGTCCATGGTCAAAGTGCTACCGGCCAGTCTTCCAGTGGCTTTAATCCGGCTAACACCGTCTTTAACAACTGTTTCCAAACCACCTAACTTATATTCCCCGTCTGAAAGGCCCGTTTCTGCGATAGCGTCAGTGATGAGGATGGTCTTTTCCAGACTTTTTGCTTTTATCGCCATATTTATAGCGGTTGGGTGAAGATGGATCATATCCGCAATCATCTCCGCATACACATCATCCCTTACCAAGCAAGCCCCTATTATCCCCGGTTCCCTGTGGTGAAAGAGCCTCATCCCGTTGAAAAGATGGTTGCATATAGTTATACCCGCATCAAAACCAGCAACCGCTTCTTCGTAGGTTGCGTTCGTATGCCCGGCTGCAACTACTATTCCCAATTCTCTCGCGCGCTTGATGTATTCCAACGCTCCAAGAAGTTCTGGCGCGAGAGTAACCCTCCTAATGTTGCCCCCGGAAGCTTCGACCAGCCCCTCCAGCTCCTCCACGTCCGGATCTCTAGCGAACTCAACGTTTTGGGCCCCCGCTTCTTTTCCCCTACCCACGTGAGGCCCCTCCAGATGAAGCCCCAATATCTCCGCGCCTTTCTCATTCTCTCCGATGACATTTCTCAGAGCATCGCATACCGTTAACAAAACATCCTGAAGCGCCGTTACTGTTGTGGGTAAGAAAGACGTTACGCCGTGTTTCAAAAGTGACTTGGACATCCCTTCTAGATGCGCGCCCCCACCCGATGTGGCATCTCGGCCACCGTACCCATGGGTGTGGATATCGATAAAGCCGGGGGTGGCTATGGCGTCAGGATAACTCAAAACATCTTCGTCCCGTGGGATGTCGCTCCAAGGAACCACTTCTTTTATCCTGTCCTGTTCGATAATTATGGCCACCCTCCTAAGTTCCTGCGCGGGCGTTACCGCTTTGCCCACCTTCAAGATGAGCCTCCTCATTTAGACACCTCTAAATCACTGGCAAACTGGCGGCCGCCACCGCTTGGCCCACACGACGCTCCGCTTCGCCCGGAATATTTAGCTTAATTCTCTCCGCCAAGCTCGGAAAACACTGGTCAAGAACTTCTCGAGCCTTCCGTAGGATGATACTACCGCCTTCACCCGATGTGACCCGCCCCAACATCAATACATATCGAAGATCGTAGAAGTCTGCATAGTACGCGATACCGTAGCCAAAATAACAGCCGATGGTTTCGAAAACCAGCCTAGCCCTGTTGTCGCCTTTAGCGAGCAAGTTTTGGACAAACTTGAGTTTCTCGGCCGGTGTTTGATTTTCGTCAAGCGTTATCCCGGCCTTTGGTGCTAGCCTGAGCACCGCCTGTTGCGAGAAGTATTGTGCACCGCAGCCACGGTCGCCAGACCACTCGTCCACGGGTGCACTTGGATTAAAGTCCACTGGTATAAACGCCAGTTCGTTCAGCCAGCTGGTGATGTTCCCTTCTTTATTGACATACCCCCCAGCTTCGCTGGAACCCATCGCAATTCCGAGAATTTGGTTCACGTTTAACGACATGGATCCCGCGAGCGCTGCCACCTCTCCGTCGTGCACCACCACGAGCGGGACACCCCATTCTTCCTTTATTCTTAGGAACATGTCTTTCACCTTTTCATCGAAGAGATTTTTGGGAACGCCCCTGAACAGTGATGCTACCCTGACACGGTTATTGATATAGATCCCAGCAGCGCTTCCGCCGATGGCATCCACGCGTGGCATGTGGAAAGCCGCACTCCGTAGAATCTCCGTGATGTATTTGTAATGATACTCTGGATCGCTCTGTTCGCTTGGATTCCATGGGATCTCCTCGGTGAAAACTGGCTCGCCATCGACGACCGCGGCGACCTTCCGATCGCTTGCGCCCAAGTCGAAGCCGATGCGACACCCTTCTAAGTGTCGTCCGAGTGGCATCGCCGTTTCTTGTGCTTCCGGGACATCCTCGACATCGGCCACCTCCACCGTGAACGGCTTCTCATACACGCCACTCATGATATCTGCGTCAAACTCTCGGCTTCTGCCTGGGGCATACATCTTCTTGATATGCTCGCCAACACTCCTAGGACCACCGACGACGATTCTCCAGCCGCCGCGCTGCCACAGTAGCGTCTTTACCAACCGTTCTACATACATGAGATTTTCAGAGGCCTGTTCTTTGCCCTCCGCAAAGACCTCGGTCCTGAACACCGACACGAACCCCTCCTTCCCCTCCAGCGCAATCACTAAGGGCACACAGTTTCCAGACGACCGAACTGCGTCTAGAAATGCGTGGTTCGCCAGTACCGCTGGTCGGAAACTAGGATCGAGAGGCGGGACAATTTTCGGTTTTGGTAGATACATAGTTTTCACTATACTTAACTCTTTAAATCTTGTTGTTTTTTACTATTTTTAGATTAAATGACCTAGAAAGGTGCTTTTGTTTCCGTAAAAGTTTAATTAACGCCGAACTTGATTACAATGGGATTCTATGAGGCCGGGAGGAACGGCGCCTCAAAAGGATACGAAGTCGGCGCGCGAATCTTATGCGATAGGAGTTGATGTCGGTGGCACAAAAATTGCTTCTGCACTGATGAACTCAAAGGGCAAAATTATTTTTCGCATCGAAGAGCCGACCACTAAGGAAAATACAATAAGCGCGGTGCTGTCCCAAATAGCAAAGCTAATCAAAAAAGTGATGGATCGATCAAGAGCAAGTGGGTTAAAAATCAAGGGGATCGGCATCGCATGCGCAACACTTGTGGAAAAATATGACGACAAGATTGGATGGTCAACGAATATCCCACAAATACAAGGCTCGGTCCTAAAGAGCTTTCTACGAAAAAATCTCGGTACTTCGCTCCCAATATTCGCAGTGCACGATCACGTTACACCAGTGCTTGGAGAACAATGGGTGGGTGCAGCCCGCGGGGCGAAAAATGCGATTTACATCATTCTGGGGACGGGCGTGGGGAGCAGTATACTTATCGACGAAAAACCGTACGACGGAGTTGGGCTTGCGGGTTCAATAGGATGGATGTTGCTTGGGCCCAATTTCATGAACAAAGTTTATGGCGAGGGATGTTTTGAAAGCCTCTGTTCCGGCACGGGCATCGCTAGGAGAACCATTGAAGAAATACGCAAGGGATCCAAGACGATTTTGATGGATATGGTGAAAGATAAAATCGATACCATAACTGCTAAATTGGTATTTGATGCTGCAAGAAAAGGTGACTCGCTTGCTCTGAAGATAGTCCAAGAGACCGCAACATATGTAGGCATCGCCGTGTCAAACCTCATCAGCACCTTGGCCCCGGAAGTGGTTGTCATCGGAGGCGGAGTTGGACAATCCGCTGACCTACTGATGGGCCGTATAAAAGAAATCGTGGGGCTTATTCACAGCCTTACTTGGCCCAAAAAGTTAGAGATAAAAAAATCAGGATAGTGTCATCGTCTCTTGGTCCCGATGCATCATTGTATGGCGCAGCAAAACTGGTATTCATATTCACGAATGCTTAGACACTTTTCGAAATGGTGCAAGTTTTCTTATAATATATTAATCCAAAATTTATCTCTTATTTAATCGGGTTTAGAATATTATTCGGATCAAAGAGCTTCTTTATTCCTTCCATTAGTTGTATTTCCTTTTCAGATAAGCAAAGATTAAGATCTTCAATCCTGATTTTGCCTATTCCATGTTCACCGGTTATAACTCCGCCCAAATCGATAGCTGCTTTATAAATTTCATTCTTTAACTTTTTAACGTGGTCTAGACCCTTTCCTTTTTCCACCATTACATGCGGATGTAAATTACCATCAGCTGCATGCCCATACGTCGGGATGTATGCGTTAAATTTCTCAGCAATTTTGTCTATCACGTCCATAAGTTTTCCCATGTTGGCCGGTGGCACCGTTACATCTAGGATATCGGCGATTTCGGGCTTTAAGGCGGTGTAGATATTACTCCTTATGTCCAGAATTCTATCCTGCTCTTCTCTTGACTCGGCAATTAATGGCTCGAGGGAGTTGTTCTCTTGGCATGTCTCTGATATTTTCTCGCTTTCTGAATATACTTCATCTATTCCGGTACCCGCCACTATTACTATAAGAAAAGCATTTCCCTCTTCACATGGCCATTTTTTGCCTAGATGTTCAGCCGATTTTTCTATCGTGTCCTTTTCCACATACTCTATGGCTAAGGGAATTATTCCCCTCTGGAGGATTTTTGGAACGGTGTTTATCGCATCATGCCGGTTCTCATATGGCACAATTAGGGTTGCAGTAGCCCCAAATTTTGGATACAACCGAAAAATCACTTTGGTTATTATACCCAACGTTCCTTCGCTTCCAATCATCAAATGCATTAGATTATATCCGGTATTATTTTTTAATAACTTTCCACCCAAATTCACTATCTCACCTGTAGGAAGCACGACTTCAATGCCTTTCACGTAATTCCTTATAATCCCGTATTTCACTGCTCTTGCTCCACCGGCATTACATACCACGAGTCCCCCCACCTGAGCTCCCTCATCTCCAGGGTGCGGTGGGAAGAGCATGTCAGCTTCCTCTGCTGCTTTCAATAATTTTTCAAGCGTTGCCCCGGCCTCGACAATTGCCATCATGTTTTCCTTATCTATCTCGATTTTTTCCATCCTCTCTGTAGAGAGAATTATGCCATCCTTAGTAGGGATGGCCCCGCCTACAAGCCCAGTTCCTCCACCCCTGGGAAAAACTGGGATCTTTTTCTCACTGGCGAGTTTTAGGATTTTGGATATCTCTTGAGAGTCGGCAGGTTTCACCAAAACAACCTCAGCAGCGGGTTGAGGTCTGGCAGAAGCGGGGGTCTCATCTATCAAATAGTCTTCCATCTGTTCTCTCTTAGTTACAACCCAATCTTCCCCCACGATATCACGCAGGTCATTTTCAATTTCTTTTATCAACTTAACACCTTGTTTTTATTTTTTCCTATTACATCAACCAGTTTAGGTACTACCTCGTACAAATCTCCAACTATACCATAATCCGCCACTTTAAATATTGGAGCCGAGGGGTCTGTGTTTATCGCTACAATTATATCGGAATCTCTCATGCCAGCTAAGTGCTGAGACGAGCCAGATATGCCACAAGCAAAATAGAGCTTTGGTTTAACAGTGTTTCCGCTGAATCCAACTTGATGTTCTCTTCCTATCCATCCCTCATCCACTAAAGGTCTACTGGATCCAACAACTCCACCTAAAAGATCAGCCAGTTCATGCAGAATTTTGAAATCATCCGGTTTTTTTAACCCTCGGCCACCCGAGACGATGATATCCGCTTCCGTTATGTTGACTTCTCCTGCCTTTTCTTTCTTTAAGATATTAGTTCCACTATTCTCAACAACCTCTGCATCTTTCATTATTATTTCTCCTTTTCTGGTTGGATCCCTCTCCCTCTTCTCCATTACTTTATATCTAACCGTAGACATCTGAGGTCTTGTTTTGGTCTTTATGTGAGCGAGAATATTTCCGCTAAATGCGGGTCGAATCTGGATTAAATTCCCTTCTTCATCCACCTTTAAATCAATGCAATCAGCCGTCAATCCGGTTTTTACTGCCACTGCTATTCTCGGCCCCAAGGACCTTCCGAGATGAGTCGCCCCAAGTAGGAATATCTCGGGCTTTTCTTCCTTCACCAAATTCACTATATTCTGCTTATAACGAATCGTGTCAAATTCTTTAAGAGAGGGGTGGTCGTAAAAAAATATTTTATCCGCCCCGTGGTAAATCAGTTCATTAACTTCATTTTTCATTTGAAAGCCTAGTAAAACGCAGGAAAGTTTTACGCCCAACTTATCTGCAATATCTCTCCCCTTACCCAACAACTCATATGAAACTGGATGGATTTTCCCATCTTCCTGCTCCGCAAAAGTCATTACTCCTTTATATTCGCCCATTGTCATACCTTCAATATTTTTTCTAATTCTTCCACAAACTTTTTCGTCGCTTCGTCCGGCGTTCCCCTAAAAATTTTCCCTCGCCTACCTTCTACAGACGGAATTGTAATCTTGTATACGCTAGTCGGCGATCCCATTATCCCAAATTTATTCCTGTCAGCACCGTTTGTGAGATCGTCCACACTCCAAATTTCAATTTCAGATTTTCTTGCTTTTAATTTATCACGTAAAGACGGGAGCCTAGGTTCGTTGATATCCTTTGTGACCGTGATTAACCCAAAGGACTTAAGTTCCGTCAAGTAACGATATTCTCCCATCTGCGATACGGTAACAAATCCCTCTTTATCACATTTTTTTATTTCAGAAACATAAGCGACATGTGGAATACCCAGATGTTCCGCGACTTCAGGCCCGACTTGACCCGTGTCCCCATCAACGGTTTTTTCTCCACAAATAATCAGGTCAAAATTTCCTAATTTTTTAATGGCACTAGCTAGGGTATACGAGGTAGCTAGCGTGTCAGCGCCTCCAAACTTTTTGTCTGTGAGCAAGATGGCTCTATCGGCCCCCCTAGCCAGGGCATCTCTAAGCGCTGATTCCGCTTGGGGAGGCCCCATGCTGACCACGGTTATTGTGCCTCCTAATTTCTCCTTAATCTGGACGCCCGCCTCCAGAGCGTTTAGGTCGAAAGGATTGGGCTCAGCTTTTGCCGAACTTCTGTCTAGCGTCCCCTTTTCAGTATCAAATTTTACTTCCTCGATATCAGGGACTTGCTTAAGAAGTACGATTATGTTGGGCCTTTCATTTGCCGCCTCGCCGGAATTGTGAATCATGGCAATACCTTCTAGTTCGATTCCGTTTTGTTTCATAAGTTTTAAAGTATGATGAATAAAAAGAATATGGTGCTAATCTAGATATCAAAAAATCGTTATAAACCATAATTTTGACGAAATCGGGAAAATTAACGTTTGAACCATATCGTTATAAACACTTTTCTGTAATTTAACAACAAAAAGGTGCGGGTGATTGATCCTGATGTCCAAATATATGTATGAATCCTACTTTGGCGAGACAGAGAAAGTACTGATGAAGATAAGGAAAACACAACAAGAAAACATTCTGAAAGCTGCAGAATTAGTTTCGGAGTGCATTAAAAACGACGGGTTGGTCCGTACCTTCGGAACAGGGCACTCGCACATTCTAGCCGAAGAGATTTTCTTCCGAGCAGGAACTCTTGCCCCAGTCTCGGCAATTCTTGAGCCATCTTTGATGACATATCGCGAAGCCATGAAAAGTTCAGCTATGGAAAGACTAGAAGGATTTGGAAAAATTATTGTAGATTACGTTAATCCGGGCCCTCAGGATGTATTTATTATAATCTCCAATTCCGGTCGAAACCCTGTCCCAATTGAAGTTGCTATGGAAGCCAAAAAAAGAGGGAACAAAGTAGTAGCGGTAACTTCTAAAACCTATAGCAAGAGTGCGCCCTCCCGACATTCCAGTGGGAAAAGACTAATGGATGTAGCAGATGTTGTTCTAGATAACTGTGGAGAAATAGGAGACGTTGCTGTTAAAATATCCGGGTTAGAGCAGGGTCTGGGGCCTACATCCACGATTGCGAGTGCTTACCTGTTGCACGCAGTTATGGTTCAGGCCACGTCTAATCTGTCAAAAATAATGAAAGAACCTCCTATTTTCTGGAGCGCAAACCTGCCCGGAGGAATGGAAAAGAATCGAAAGATAATCGATAAATATTGGGGCAAGATTAGAAACTGGTAGTAGCAAAAAGCACTTAAGTTCATGTATTAGTAATAATACATTACCGATATATTTAAAAGGAGAAAGAAATTTATAAAAAAGATGAAGATAAAGCTGTATTTAAGTAGGGGGAACAAAGTCTATGAAGACTATCTTGGGCCTGCCCGAGGGACAGCACTACTATGACTATGCATGAAATACTCGAGAGAGGAGATGGGATGAAGGGAGCTGGAATTAAAGTAGACTGTTGTGGATGATGAGAGTTTGAAGGAAAGGTTAGGAGGTGAAATATTTGAGAAAATCTGCGGGAAAGTTGAAGAAGTGGGAACCTATTCGCAGGAGAGCAACACAAAACGAAGTTTCCATCGATAAAATAGGTATCGACATATTCGCTTGGGCCGCTGGACATTTCAAAGGATACAAGGGGGCGGACCTGTACATAGACGACAAAACGAGCTTACTTGGGATAAAACCAGTCGCGAAAGGACAGCGAAGTTTGATTTCAAAAGCAGAGGGGAACGGATTTTTTGTTTCATGCACCTCACTTATGGGACAAGCCGACGTGAACGGAAGGAAAAGGGTCTCAGCCGAATGGGACGATAAAGAGAAAATGCTGGTCGTTTATCTGAAAGGTCGTTGCGGAGAGAAACGCAATTAAGAGTTCACCAATTGTTGACACTTGCTCCTGCAAAAAAGGGAGAAGGAAGAAGGCGAGCCCCATTGGGGGGAGAATCCTATCGATGGAGGAATCTTCTGAGTTTCCTATATTTTTTAATAACTCATAAACCCCAATCGGTGCCTGCCCAAGCCAACGGCAAGTTGAAGAAGAAAGCGGCTACAAAATTCGGGGAAAATATGGGGGCTCTTGATACGGGCGCCTGAGCGGGATCTTCGGATACACGGTAAAACGTTAAAAGAACAACCTCAAGAAAGTAGCGATAACATGGCCAGAAAAGTTCCTTTCAATCTTATAACTCCCATTTTTCATGGAGTGGCGGCACGCTCGCAACTAGCTCCTTTGTGTACGGATGTTTTGGATTGAAGATGACTCTTTCGACTGGGCCCCTCTCAACTATCTCTCCTTTCCTCATTATCGCTATCCTATCGCCGATGAAATATGCCTGCGCCAGGTCGTGCGTTATGAACAATACCGACATTTTCTCATTTTTCTTCAATCGTAAGAGTTCTTTCAGGACCGCAACACGAGTCGACGCGTCTATCATGCTTGTCAACTCGTCGGCCACCAACAAATTTGGGTGGATGATTAAGGATCTCGCAATGAGTAATCGTTGCATCTGTCCTCCGCTCAATTGATGGGGATATCTCCCTAAGATTTCGTCTGGATTCATCCCGATCGTTTCTAGAGTAGACCTAATGATCTTCTTTCTTTCATCTTTAGAAGGAGAATTCTCGAGGAGGTCAAATGCGTCGTTTAGAGGTTTATCGGCATTATAAAAGAAGTTAAATGACGAGTAGGGGTCTTGAAAGACAGCCTGCACTTTTCTCCAGTAAGCTAGTTTATCATATGAAAAAAGATTCTTGCCATTGAGAAGAACTTTACCGCTGCTTGGTTTAATTAGTCTCAAAATTATATTGCCCACGGTGGTCTTGCCGCTACCGCTTTCGCCTACTAGACAAAATATCTCGCCTTTTTTTATGTCAAATGATACTTTTTTTGCGCCTATTACTTCAACTGTCCGGACGTAGCCTGAGGTGTATAGCTTTGTTAAATTTTTTACCTCCAAAAGCGTGTTTTTCTTCATTTCGATCGACCCCTACTGTAAAGCCAGCAATTAACACTTCTGTTTTTTTTCTTGATAGTTGGGGGCTCCTTAGATCTACATATCTCCATGCATTTTTCACACCGGGTATGAAACCTGCATCCGGGCGGAGGATTTCTCAGATCGGGAACTACTCCCGGTATACTCGTCAACGATTTATTCTTTGTTTGCCGTTCGAGCGGCAACAGAGAATCCATCAGCGCGCGAGTATAAGGGTGAAGAGGTCTATTTACGACGTCGTCCACTTTTCCACTTTCCACGAATTTTCCGCCGTACATGATTATGACCCGATCGCACAATTGATTCAGGGCGGACAAATCGTGGGATATACAGATAAGACTTTTTATTATCCCCTTTCTTTGTATGTCTATCATCAGCTGTATCATTCGTTTCTGCGAGGTCACATCAAGGGCTGAGGTGGGTTCATCCGTAATCAAAAGTTTCGGATTCCCCAGCGTTGATATTGCCGTGATAGCTCTTTGCGTCAT
>JAOUPD010000069.1 GCA_029880065.1 Hadesarchaea archaeon | reverse complement strand
CCGGTTAGGCGATATTTTGAGGAGCGCCCGGACGCAAAACTTACGCAACCATCCTCAGTTCTTTGAATTTCTTGATTTAGTTAAAATTAAAAAAATATTCATGTTTTTAAGTGTGTGCCGTCAATAAACTTGGGGGTTGAAATTTGCGTGTTAGGCCACGTTCGATAGTGATTGCCTCAGGCAAAGGTGGGACGGGAAAGACCACCCTCACGGCGAATCTCGGAGTGGCATTGGGTGTGCTCGGGCGAGATGTCACGATCCTCGACGGCGACCTCGCGATGGCGAACTTGGGGATAATCATGGGGATGCACAAGTGTGAAGTGAGTTTTTTGGATGTTCTAACCGGAAAAGCCGATGTTAAAGACGTAATTTACGAGAACCACGGTATAAAAGTCGTTCCAACTGGTTTTCGTTTTGAAGATGTACATGACGTGCTCTCGAAGGTGAAGCGCGAGCGCGTCGAGGAAATCGTCGAAAAGTTTCTGCGGCAAACCGAATTACTTCTAATCGATGCACCCGCCGGGATAGCCGACGCGACGATAATTTCAATTGCGGCAGCTCGCGAAATGCTGCCGGTCTGTAACCCGACTTACACGAGCCTCGTTGACTGCCACAAGACAATCCGCTTGGCGAATGTGCTCGGCTCTTGGGCTCGGGGTCTCGTTGTCAACCGCACTGGTAAGACAGCGGATATTTCAACAGGTGAGGTCGAGCAGTTCATGGGGCGCACGCTTGGCGCGATGCCGGTGCTTGCGGACATCCCCGAGGATTCAAAGGTTCAGGAGGCAGAGCGCGAGGGGGTTCCGGTTGTTGTGTACGAACCTGAATGTGAGGCGTCAGTCGCGATTAACGAGCTTGCGAAAGTTGTAGCTGGTGAGGCGGACTTGCCCTACGTGCCCTACGAAGATCGCGCTGTGGAGGAGACCACCAACAGATTAATCCGTGCGCTCACTGGGCGGCGGGCCTGATACATTGGGCTGAGCCCCAGATCAGTCCCTTCAGAGCAAACCCATCGGCTTCATGACGGCTATTACTGCGATGAACACTGCACTGGCGGCCAAGAACGCTCCTCCCAGACCGAACTTAGAACGGAATCGAGTAGGTTTGTATTAAATTTTTTTAGTAAAAACTCAAGTTTGCTTACAATCGGTAAATCCTTGGGCATATTTTACGCAGCCCATTCCTGACCATACTTGTCATCTGGCGGCGCTGCTCTGGTGCGAGTCTGATCATTCGGATGACCTCTAGGCTAGCCTCCGCCAGATGGTTCCGGCACTATAATGATGGGAACGTTAAGTTTGAAAGTTTACTTTACAGAATCGAAATTTATAAATATTTTAAGAACGATAATACTATACAAAGTAGTGTGGAGGATGGAGTGCTTGCAAAATGTGAGCAAGGTTTTCTACACTTATGTTATATGCATCGTCATGCTGGTCGGTTTGGTGGGTTCTTCTGCTTACGTATCCGCGGAATCGGCGGGTCCGGTTCCAAATCCGATCGGCAAGGAGGGAGTAATCCCAAGTGCTGTTAACGGATCAATTGAAAAAATAGTTATAGAGCTGGTCGATGTCGAGGGGGCAGCCCCGGATGCCGTTGGCGGGGCGGCTGAAAATATGGCTCCAAGATTTATCGAGAGGGGTTCCAACTTCGAGCGGTGGGCTCTGGGCGGCGGGAGATTCGCTTGGAACTCTGCCCCGCAGTGGGTCTGGGACGGCTCCGAGTGGGTTCCCTATATCTACGAGAACCGCTGGGAGGACGGGTACTACCAGGTTCAGAGCGGGCTCATCGGGGCGAGGTTTTACGATTACTACGCCGAGTTCCACACCCCCGACCTCTCGGAAATCAGGGTCCACGACGAGAGGTGGGAGGTCCAGAGGTGGGTGGCTAAGGGACGAGGAAGATGGGATGACGTGGGGGCCCAATCGGGGACTCCGGTCTTCAGCGTCCTCGAGAACGGCAACGACATCACGGTGAGGAAGACCTTCAACTCTTGGGCCGGCGAGCTCGAGATAAATTACATCTTCCGCGAGGGCCTGCCCTTGAAGCGTGATGTGGTCTGGACTTCGGCGATTGAGGAGAACACGACCTTCAGGGTTCTGCAGAGGTGGGCAGGGATTGCTGGGGACAAGGTCAGGCACGGTGGGGGTGAGAACAGGGTCGCGGCGGCGCTCGTCGTCGATTCCCCATTCTTCGAGTTCGGGGACGATAATGGGATGACCGTCCTCGAGGAGCAGCACTCCATGTACTACGACGAGAAAGGTGAGAGGCTGACCGAGCACTGCCTGAGACCGGTCGCGGTGGACGTGCACGCGCAGGGGTTGAAGGCAGACTTCGCGTTCGAGAACTGGACCTTGGCGCCGGGAGAGTCGCTGGTGGTAGATCCCTACACGTCCACGCTGAGCAACCCGACGCAGGATGGGCACGTCTATTATTACTATGCTTCTGGGATGTCTGGTTATAGCAGGGACTCCACGGGGGATGTGATTAAGATGTACGACATGATCGTTGTCCCATACTACATATACTATTACTACAGGGGTTACGTCGAGTGGGACGTGTCCTCGATCCCTGACGGGGCGACTATTTCAGATACAGATTTCAAGTACCACGGGAAGTCCACGGGTAGCGGCGCTCACATTAACGAGATGCTCGGGACGAGACCATCAACGTCATCGGATTTGGCCGTTTATACTGAAATCGGGGAGGGGACGACCTACGCCAACCCCGCTGGCTTCCCGGAGGCGGGCACGAACAAGCAGGTCGATCTGGGAGGAGATGCAGATCTTGACCTACAGGATCAATTGAGTTCGGACTGGTTCGCCATCGGGTTGATGGGGGAAGGCACGAGCACCACCGAGATCTACAGCGAGGAATACGCTTCCGCGAACCCAAAGCCGACCCTCTACGTCGAATACACTGTAAAGAAATATGCTGTACTGATCTCGGGTGGATGGAATAAGGATAATAATTACGCTAGATACTGGAACGATCTTTACTTCATGTATAAAATTTTGGAAAATTACGGGTTTGCTGCCGGTGACATCTATGTGCTTTATGCTGATGGAAACATACCCTCGAGCGCGAACTGTTCGAATCCAGATGATGTAGTTGAGGCGACGGATATTATCGATTACTCAGCCACGGAGGATAACTTAGGGACAGTGTTTAACACTCTGGGCAGTAATATGACTGGAAATGATTATTTATTCGTTTACTCAACTGATCATGGGAGCTATGTGGATTCTAATAGTGACGGCGATTGTGATTTCGGCGAACCAGCAGTACTCGTATTGTGGGGGGAGTCTATTAGGGACGATGAATTTTCCGGCAATCAATATCTGGGCGAAATAACCAACTACGCGAAAATAACTGTGGTCATGGAGCAGTGTTTCAGCGGCGGATTTGTGGGTGAGGTGAGCAGATCCAATTGTGTAATCATGACTGCCTGCCGAAATACTGAATCTAGTTGGGCATGTGACACGGAAGGCCATTATGATGAGTTCGTATATCATTTCCAGAGCGCGTTGAATTGGGCTACTCCTCAGAGCACGCCCGTAGACGCTGATTCAGATGGTAATGGTTATATCTCGATGCTTGAGGCATTTGAGTATGCGGTTAATCATGATAGCCAGGATGAACATCCGCAGCTGGACGACGATGCGAACGGTCTTTCTCAGGAGGGCGGGGACGCTAATGATGGAAGTCTAGCAGATGACACGTACTTGTAGTGATAAGTGGCGGGCGCTTGGGGACTCTGTCTTTTTCATTTTCGTGATATTTACTCTCTTGGTTCCTCCGGCAGTGCAGGGCGAAGGAGGATCTGAGAAGAACCAAGCCCGCATCCTCATAAATGAGGTTTTTTACTCGGAGAATTTCTGCGTGTGGTTTGAGGTCTACAACCCCACGAACCGTACGATTGACACCCAGGGATGGCTGGTCTGGTTTTACTCGATAAATGGCCCAATACATCTGCCCCAAATGAACATCCTCCCCGAGGAGTATGTGGTCATATGCCCCAACGAGAAGTTAGTCAGAGAGCAGTGGGATCTACCATCTGATGTACGGGTTTTTGAGATGGATTTTGGTGCCCGTTACGATAGAATAAGCATTAGCACTGGTTTATGGGAAAATTCTAAGGGGATAGATGCTGTGCCAGATGATTTCAAATTCCCGGTTGTGGAGTCGGGCCACTCTTGGGCCAGGTACGCGGGGGGCCACGACACGGGCAATTTTGCAAATGACTTCTACGACGAGCCTCATCCGACCCCCGGGAGATCAAATGATGAACATCCCGATGAACATCCCCCTCTCCTCGCGACGGGCTCTGTGTCTCCGGCCTCTGGCAGCGTGGGCACGACCTTCGCCTTCCAAGTCACTTACGTGGACCCCGATAATGATGCCGCGTCTCAAGTCGAGGTCTACATCGACAACGCCGCGCACGATATGGCAAAAATAAGCGGTGACTACACGACTGGCGCCGTGTACCAGTGCACGTGGACGACGACCTCGGCGGACGTGGGGGATTACGAGTACTACTTCGAGGCGGGCGATGGAACTTATACGGTGTGGCTCCCCGAGAGCGACAGTTACCTCGGTCCGGCGGTGACCGAAGCGGGCGGAGGAGGGAATGAAAATCTCACTTACGCGATCGCTGTGGTGATAGTCAGCGTTGCCGTTTGCTGCGTGGCGTACGCGATCAGGAAGCGGCTTTCATAGAGGGATTCCACTATCTGTATGGATAATCCACAAGTCAAAATATGTGAAGGGTTGGTAAATACTATGACGACAAACAAGAAATTGCTTTATAGGCTCTTGGCTGTTGCGGTAACCGTTCTTGCAATTGGTTTATTTGTGTTACCCGAACTTACGGCTACTCCAACAACAGAAGGTACAATAGTAGTAAAGCAATCCGGTGGAGCTGGGGCTTTAGCAGCAGAATGTGCTGATGAATCTTACATAACTGAAAAAGCTGATTACATAATTGAGGGAACAGTTGAAAAAGTGGAAAGTAAATGGAGTGAAGAAAGAACTCTATTTCCATATATACACGGAACAATTATTTTTACATATACTGATTTAGAAATTGAGAGGTATATCAAGGGAGAGCCATTTACAGAAGATAAACTTCGAATTGTAACGCCGGGTGGAGAGATGGGGGAAAACGAAATTAGTCTTTGGGTAGAAGACCAACCGATTTTTCACGAAGGTAAAAAAGTAAGGATATACTTTCGAGAAGAGAACGGAGAATTTTCAATAGTTTGCGGTTTTTGCGGGGTTAAAGAAATTTCCTCAACCGGAGCGCTCGTTGGTGGCAATGATCTGGGGGTTACGAGAGTTCTGCCAGATATACAGTATCAGTCACCTGGTAAACCAGTTTCTCTACAAGAAGCTGAGGAAAGAGTCCCATACTTCCGAATGCCCTCCTACCTCCCTGAGGGAGTAACAGTAAAGGAGGTAAGAATACTGGAAGTCGTCGGGGGAGACCATGTTATAGTTAATCTATCTTCGGAAAATTTTAAATTGGTTATCTATAACCGGCCTTGGCTTGGAATGGACGAGGAAAAAGTGCAGGAGTTCATAAGCACGGCATTCAATGACGTGACCCCGAAAATAATCAGAATAAATGGAAACGTGGGGTATGCTATCGAGTACGGGACTATTGACTCGGAGACCGGGAGAATTATCCCTGCGACCGTAAGCTGGTTTGATGGAACTATTAATTACCGTATTACAGGAGAGCTCCCACTAGAGTATTTAATGAAAATGGCTGAGTCAATGTACTAGTTCCTTCCCTACCATCTTTTTCTTTTTTTTTGTTCCGCACGATTCATAGGACAATCTCTCACTTATAATGCTTGGTTGGACTGGGGCCTTGTTCCTAAAGTAGGGGTGATTTAGGGGTTTAGGAGCAAAGCCAATGAGAGATCGTACTGGTTTTAAGGTTTTCTCGTATGTTGTGGCGTGTGAGCAACTCAGTTCGGCTGGGCTTGAAAGGTTGATGAAGTTTGAGCATAACACTTTTCTGACAATAATCAACAAATTCTAACGATACATAAAAATATAAAGTTAACTAATATTAACAAAAAGGGATGG
>JAOUPD010000010.1 GCA_029880065.1 Hadesarchaea archaeon | reverse complement strand
TCGCTGAACTGAATCGTGAGCGTGAATGTTTGGCCCACATCACTATCCGTGATCAGGTTGTCGCTCACGGTTATCGAGACGACTGTCGGAGGAGTCACGTCAACTGTAAGAGTTCGCGTTCCTGAAAAATCGCCCCAGTTGTCCGCGTTCTCAGCCTGAACCTTCCAATACCACGTGCCCTCCGGTAACGCATTTTCAGTGTGTGTTTTAAAGTTGTCCCAATTATCGGTGAGATTTAAATTGTCGTAGCGGTTATCCCCGTCTGCAAAGTTTACATCATTATCGATAACTAAGCGATACTTAAGTATGTTTTCCGCTGACAGGTTCTCCCAAGTGAAGAACGGGAGATTATCGTTGGTTCGGGCATTGTTTTCTGGTGATATGAGGGTAGGAGCTGAAGGTTGAGCCAGAACTATTGGAACAGAAGAGAGTACTAAAAGCGCTACAAATAAGACCACAAATAGACATATTTTATTTTTCCTAGTCAACTAATCAACCCTCACATCAGATAAAATATAAATACATCGTTTAAATACTTATCTAAAAATCTAGATAAAATGTCATAAAAAACATAGTAAAATGCAATAAAAACAACTGAAAAATAAAATTTTTCTGATATTCAAGTCGTCCGGGCCATCAGATATGTTTTCCGAACGTGATAAACCACAGAATTTGTTGACTCATCTGCACTCGCTAGGGGCCGGACAAGTAACGCGAACAAGACCAACCCCAGTACCAAGAACCTTCGTACGTAAATCCCCAACTCAACTGATTGGGTTCATGTAAAAAGTGTTCAAAAATTGCATCCGGATTTTCCCCTTTATAAAGAACCTTCATCCAAAGCCTCGGCGGGATGCGATGGATGAGAAATCTATGGCGAAGCTGAGCCTGCTTTGCTCGCTGACGGGGCTGGCGGCGATCTACGCTGCGGCGATGCAGGTCCGCCCAACGATGACCCCCATCGCGAGCCTGAACGATGAGTTCGTCGGGCTACAGGTGGCGATTTCGGGGCAGGTTGTAGACTTCTATGAGCATCCAGACGGGCACCTCTTCCTGAAGCTCAAGGATGACTCAGGAGGTGTGGTGAGCGTCCCGGTGTTCGCCCGGGTGCGGAGTGAGCTGGGCGAGCCTATAGAGTTTCTGGATGTGGTCCAAGTTAAAGGCGAGGTGAAGCTCTACGGGGGCGAGCACGAAGTAATCCCCGGGCGGGCGGGTGACTTGCGGGTGGTGCACACCGCGCCGGTCAAGCTCTCGGGCCTGAGCCGGGAGAACGCGGACGTACCTGTGAAGGTTCAGGGCACCATTGTAGAGCGCGAGATATTGGGGAGCGGAAGCCTACTCCTGACGCTGCGCGAGGACGGTGGCCAGCTGCTGGTGTTCATCCCTACGTGGGTTATTGAGGATGGCCTGCCCGAGCTCCATGTCGGCAACGTGGTGCGCGTCGATGGGTGGCTTCAACTCTACAACGGCGAGCTCGAGCTGAAACTCAAGGGCGCATCGCACTTGCAGGTCATCGAGGCAGCTTAGATGTTAGAAGCGCTCGCCTGCACGCTGCTGGGCGTGGGGCTGGGCACCTTCACGGGCTTGATCCCGGGCGTACACGTGAACAACCTTGCACCCCTGTTAGTCGGAGCAGCGGCGGTCTCAGGCCTGCCACCGATGAACCTAGTGGCAGTGATCGTGGCGATGATGATGACCCACACATTCATCAGCTACATCCCCGCGACTTTCCTAGGGGCGCCCGAGGCCGGGACCGAACTCTCGGTGCTACCCGCCCATCGCATGCTACTTGAGGGACGGGGGTACGAGGTCATCCGCCTGACCGCCTTCGGCTGCCTGGGCGCACTCGTGCTAAGCGCCGCTCTCGCCCTGCCCCTCTCGCTTGTGTTCGCCCCAGCCTACGGGTTCATCCAGCCCCAGATGCACTGGCTGCTGCTCGCGGTGATTGTGGTAATGATCGCACTCGAGCGCTCGCGTTCGGGCATCCTGTGGGCGACGACAATTTTCTTGCTCTCGGGTTTGCTGGGCCTGTTCACGTTGGACACAAATTTGGTGAAGGGTGATGTGGCCCTCATGCCCTTGCTCAGCGGGCTCTTTGGGGTGAGCGTGCTTCTGCTTAGCGCAGTCCACAAGAGCAACCTTCCAAAACAGAACGTTGATAATCCCGAGCCGCTCGAGCTTCGCGCAAATGTTAAAGCTCTGTGCGCGGGAACTGGAGCTGGAGTCCTGACGGGCATCATCCCGGGCATAGGGCCTTCTCAGGGGACGGTGCTCGCCCAGCTAGCGACCCGCTCGAGCGGCATGCGTGATTTCCTCGTGGGAGTTAGTGGGGTGAACACGGCGAAGGCGCTCTTTTCCTTCGTGGCGCTTTACGCGATCGCCCGCCCTCGGAGCGGAGCGGCGGTAGCGGTCGACCAGCTTGTGGATAAGGTCGGGCTCAACGAGTTGCTGTTCCTGATCGTGGTGGCGCTCGTTGCAGGCGGAATCGCAGCGGTGCTCCATCTGAAACTCGGCAAGCTCGCGGCCCGCCACATCGGGGGACTACCCTATCGAGAGATATGTTTGGTGGTGATTGGGGGTATGGTCGCGATGACGCTTTGGTACGCGGGCATGATGGGTCTGCTCATTTTAGCAACAGCAACCGCGGTTGGGGTGCTCCCGGCAGTGACAAAGGTTAAACGAACCCACTGCATGGGGGTCATCATGGTTCCCTGCATTTTGTACTTTGCAGGGATGAAGGATGCGGTACTTTCGGCATTTGGGCTATAGGCTCGCTAACGTCTTCTCCTAGCACAACGACCAGTGGATTTTCAGCGCCTATTTACCCAACATCTAAAACAATTTATTGTTTCCACGCAGGCTTTTTTCCGAATCCTTGAGTCCCTAATTTTAGATTTTTGGGTTGTGAAATATTTGTCTAATGTTCTCATCGCACTTGGACTATAGGCCGCCTTGCTTCTTGACTGATCTCAACAGCGCGAACACGGCGATCAGGGCGAGCACAAGCCCTGGAATCACTAGCGACAGTTGCAGCTCAATCCTAGATAGACCCGGTCGAACCAATCCAAAAACCAATATTACTAACCCCAGCACGAGCAGGACCGGCATGAAAGTTATTCTCGGTGGCGCCCGAAGCCAGCGCTCGATAGTGTCGCCGATCAGCCAGAAGTAACTGAGCGTAAGTACGGCCCCCAACGCGATGAACGCTACATTGACTAACATGTCCTGCATCATGTAAGCTCCTTCGATCAAAAGGTAGATTCCAATCACTAGGACGACTATTGCTACATAAGCTCTAGCAGATTTCATCGTGAAGTTCATCCTCTCCCCGAAAATCGTTGGGGTTTAACTTATTTAAAGACATATCTCCTCCTGATGGGAATGCGAGTGGCTGTTCTTTGTTCGGGCGGAAAAGACTCAAGCCTTGCGCTCTGGCTTGCACAGAAGCAAGGGCATGAAATTGCGCACGTAGTTGCGATGATTCCCAAGCGAGAGGACTCCTGGATGTTCCACTACCCCAATATTCAGCTTATTGACTTGTTTGCCGAATGTGCAGGTTTGCCCCTGATTAAAACCAAGACGAGTGGCGAGCGCGAGCAGGAGCTAGAGGATTTGAAGCGGGCACTTAGCGGACTCGACATCGAAGGCGTGGTGAGCGGCGTAATAGCCTCGAACTATCAAAAGAGCCGCATCGACAGCATCTGCGAGGAACTCAATCTTAAATCGATAGCACCGCTCTGGGGCCGCGAACCAATCGAGCTACTCAACGAGATGTTGAATGCTAGGTTTGACATCCTCATTACAAGCGTGGCCGCCGAAGGGTTTGACGAGAGCTGGCTGGGCAAAAAAATCGATGAGGGATGTCTGGAAGATCTGAAAAGGCTCCATGCCAAGTTCAAGATAAACATCTCGGCAGAAGGAGGCGAATATGAGTCACTCGTGCTCGATGCGCCTTTTTTCAAAAAACGGATCGAGGTGGTGGAGGCCGAGCGCATCTGGCGGGGAACCAACGGATATTTGCTAATCAAACATGCAAAGCTTGTGGAGAAGTGATGGGATGACGACGGCCCTCGTTTACTCCGAAAAATATCTAGAACACAACCCGGGAGAGGGGCACCCCGAGCGGCCCGAGCGTCTGAAGGTGATCGTGAACGCGCTTAAGCGGGCGAAACTCTGGGGGACACCGAAGATAAAAGTGTTGGGGCCCAAGCCCGCAAAGCGTGAGGATATCGAGCTCGTTCACGATCCGAACCACATCGAACTCGTCGAACGTCTGAGCAAGTCTGAGAAGCCGCTCGATGGAGATACTCCGGTGCGCAAGAACACCTATGAGCTGGCGCTGCTGGCCGCGGGCGGGACGATTGATGCCGGGCGCGTGGTACTATCTGGAGATGCTCTGAACGCATTCGCGCTGGTAAGGCCCCCAGGACACCATGCTGGTAGAAATCACAGCGGCGGATTTTGTTACTTCAACAATCTTGCCATAGCTGTAAAGTCGATGAGATTGAGAACGTTGATTCTAGATATCGACTGCCACGCTGGGAACGGTACTATGGATATATTTTGGGGAGATAACTCTGTGCTCTACTTGTCGTTGCACCAATGGCCTTGTTATCCGGGAGTAGGTTGGTGGGATGAAATCGGAGAAGGTACTGGAAAAGGTTTCACAATAAATTTGCCCCTTTATCCCAACACAGGAGACGATGTATATCTGCGCTTTGTGAGGTCTTTCTTTCCTCCATTGGTAGAGCAATTCAAGCCAGAATTAATTGGTGTTTCTGCGGGCTTTGATGCGCACCGATCTGATCCTTTGACCCAGATGAATCTGTCTTCACACACCTATTACCAAGTGGGGAAACTCTTGCACGAATTTAAAGTGCTTGCCGCCTTAGAAGGGGGGTACAATTTAGATGCCTTGTCTCATGCTGTGCCCGCTTTTCTTGCGGGTATGAGAAACCAGCAATTGACGCTTAAGGAGGGGGCAACTTTTACGCAGAAAGAGATCAAAGAGAAAAATATCCAAAGATTAGAAGAGATTAAAAAATTTCTTTCTCCTTACTGGAGTTTGTGAATCTAAACTTAGTTTGCGGGTACTTTCTCCTAGAGTCACTCAAGTATCGATACTTTCCTTTTTCAAATACGTCAATTAACTTGTCTCTTTTCATCGCTCTAACAATGTTCCTAGCAGACCCCATAGAAATATTCAACTTATTTTTTTACTGAATACCCGCTCTCTTCCAAGTTGTGGCGGGCCCCGGCGGTCGCACGCAAAAATACCCGGGACCAGGCCCCGCCGCGCTCGGGGAGTATGAGGGCATTTGAACCCGTCCCTGCCACATAATCGCTTACCAGCGCGGTTCATTACGCCGCCGTCGGCCTTTCACCACCGCCCTCCTTGCGCCTGCTGGTGCGGTAGGATGGATAACCTCACCCAAAAGCTTGCGCCTTCGGGAAACCCACACCAGCAGAATGCGCGGGAGGTAAATGCACCTATTCAGCTTTCTTGCTTGCGAATTGTTGGTTAGAACCCTTGATACCCTGAGATATATGCTATTCAACCCTCTCGCCTCCTTGAACCAACGAACACACTTCTGTTTGCGGGTTTATAAATAACACGTTTAGCACGTTTAACTTTCTTAACGTGTTTTTATCATATATTTATTAGGGAGTTCATTAACCAAGAAAGTGCTAAGCAAAAAGGCCAAGAAGCTGGTACACTGGCACGATAATTATGTCGTGTTTGTGACGCCCGAAGCCAAGGCGCTGAAGTGGAACGACAAGACAATCGTGAAGATTTCTGTGGTCGAGGAGAAGGGCGAAAAGAAAATCGTCATCGAAAAGGGGATGGAGCTTTAGTTTCCACTTCCTAGGCTTGTCTGTCGTTAGCGCGTGTAAAGTTGCAGGGCAAGGGGGATAGACAAAGGAGTGTTAGATTATCTAATCCCCTTCCAAAATGAGAAAGCGCTAGACATTTAACGCCAGATATAAATTGGTGTTCGGGAGCAGATGGACGAAATTTTGAAATCGGTTCTAAAGCAAGTCAAACCAACCCCGGCTGACCGGAAGCGCCTCGAGCAGACGGCGGCCGAGCTCATCGGGCAGACAAATGCCGCCTGCGCGAAACTCGACATCGATGCAAAGGCGATGCTCGTGGGCTCAGCCGCGCGCGACACTTGGCTTCGCTCCGAGCGGGACATCGATATTTTCATCCTCTTTCCTGAGGAGCTCCCGCGGGAGGAACTCGAACGTCAAGGGCTAGCAGTGGCGCGGGAGGTGGCCGGCGCCAATGGAAAGGAGCAGTTCGCCGAGCACCCCTACGTGACCACGAGGTTCAAGGGGTTCGATGTCGACCTAGTGCCATGCTACGATGTCGCCAAACCAAGTGAAATCAAAAGTGCGGTCGATCGCTCACCCCACCACCAGCGCTACATCACTGAACATCTGACTTCCGAACTTGCTGATGAAGTGCTGCTGACGAAAAAATTCATGCTCGGTGTTGGTTGCTATGGCTCGGAGCTGAAGGTGCAGGGTTTCTCAGGATATCTCTGCGAGCTCCTCGTGCTGCACTACGGATCATTTGAAAAGTTAGTAGAAAGCGCGAGCGGTTGGAAGCCAAGCACGGTCATTGACCCCGAAAGCAGTTACCCCGATCCCTCTGAAGCTAAGAGAATGTTTGAGGGGCAGCCGCTTATCGTCATAGATCCCGTCGACGCGAGCCGGAACGTGGGCGCCGCGGTTTCGATGCAGAACTTCGCCACTTTCGTTCGCGCTTGTCAGGATTTTGCACTAGGGTCGAGCGAGCGATTTTTCTCCCCCAATCCCGTGCGAAAGCTGAGCGCACGGCAGATTCGAGCAATATTAAAGCGTAGAGGGACGGCCTTGTTTTGCGTCACTTTTTCCTCGCCCGATGTCGTTCCCGATGTGCTCTATCCTCAGCTCCGGAAAGCTGAGCGGACTCTCGTGATGCGGCTGACGCGGACTGGGTTTGAGGTGATGCGGAGCGATGTGTGGTCTAATTCTCGGGCCCTCATCCTGCTCGAGCTGGCGGCGGCGAAGCTCCCCAAGGTTCGGACCCACATTGGACCACCAGTTTCGATTGAAGTCAAGGATTTCATCCAAACCCACCTTAAATCAAAACAAAAATTCGCCGGCCCATTCACGAATGTTACAGGAAGGCTGGTCTTCGAACTCGAGCGCGAACGGTCAAACGCGGAGGAGGTACTTAATCAAGCGTTAAAGGAACGTGCAACCCTCGGTAGGCACGTGGGTGAAGCAATCGCAAAGGGATATCAAATTTACAAAGGAAAAGATATCGTGCAGCTCTGTGGGGATGAAAAAGTTCGCGCGTTTATCTCCGAATATTTAACGCTCTGCCTGCCTTGGTATCGGTAGCATAAAGAATTAATTATGAATACTTTATGGAATCTAAAGAAAGAGTCGATTGAATATTGTTAAAAGAAAAACTTGACTAAAGATTTGATACCCAAATTACCACACTAACCCGATTTCAAACTCTCACAAAATTAACATTAAATAGATTCTCGTTTATTATCTACTTGGGCTAAAATGGTGAAAGCAATCAGAGGAAGAATTTTTATAATGATTTTAGGAATTTTAGCTATAGTGGTCGGATACTGGGGGGCATTTATTGGAGTTACCAACTTTTGGCGGGTGAGGGTGCCGCCGGTTGGTACCTTCCTTATCATTTTAGGTATCTTTTGGATAGTTATGGGCTTCGCGGCGCCAGCTCGGATATTTATGAGTTTCAGGGCGCCAGCGAAAAAACCGAAGGTTGTCTTAGCCATCATCGGGGCTCTTTTCATCACACTCCTGCTCGTTCTATGTGTACCTGTAAGTCTATCCATTCTAGCACATTAACTCAGCATTTTCAAGCATACAATCATCAAGAAGTTTTTCAATACACACAAAGTCCGCCGAGGAGCTTGATACCGACACAAGGATCGAACGTCTTCTAATTCCCAGTAACGCTTTAAATTTTTTTGGTTACGAGTTCTACCCGAGCGAGCGTACTGTAAATTGGCCCTTTAGGGGTCAGTGTACTTTGTTTCAGTTCAACTGCTTGAGCACGCGTCACTCCAAACTCTACGTCGACCATTTCTTTGACAAACGCTGCTAGCCGCTCCTTTTGCTTAGCCGTTTTAACCCGGGCAATTGTTAGGTGGGGAACGAAATCTCGCTCTGAGCGGAACCCCAGCAGCCCCAGCTCGCGGTCGATCCCTTGATGGAGACCGATGACCTCATCACTTCCCTCGGCCACACCTGCCCACACGACTCGGATATAGCGCAGGTTCGGGAAGACACCTATGCCCTTAACCCCGATGTCGAATTGCCCTGTTCCCGTAGCGGCCCTTTTCAACGCCTCAGCAATTTCACCAACCCTGTCTTCGGAAACCTCCCCGAGAAATTTCATCGTCACGTGGATGTTGGGTGGTTCGACGAGCTTGAGCTGCGCCCCGGTTGTCTGAAGTTGATCTTGAGCGGCCGCCAGTTTCTGTCTGACCGCCTCGTCGATATCGATTCCGATGAAAGCTCGCACCATTTGGACACCTAGCATGTGACGTGAAATGCGCCGGCCACCTTTCGCCCTGCATTTGCCTCCTCGTTGTATCGCTTGAGGGCATCTGGGGTGATATCATCGATTATCTTAACCCTTTTTTTCACTGCTAACTCAGTTGCTTCTTTGTCAATTTGGACGCAACCTGACTGACCAGTTCCCACTATGACCAGCTCCGGCTTTCCCTCGAGCAGGAAGTCGAACTCGTTAAGCGTGAACTCATGGTTTCGATTCCGTCTTCTGATCGAACCATCAGCTAAAATCCAAACGTCATGAGGGTAGTGCTCGCCATCCACGGTGATGCTTCCGAAGCTCGTTCCATCAATGCGAACCATTCAACCACCTTCATAACTTTTGAGTTTCAAATTTAACAACCTTTGGCAGGCCACGAACGCTCTCGATGATAGCGTCTGGGCCGTACTTTTCTAGGAGTTCCCGCCGCATCAGGCCAGTCAGCACGGCGACTGTTCGTGCGCCTAGGATTTTGCCGTCCCTCACATCATTCCAGTAATCCCCCACAACCACACAGTCCCTAGGGTCGACTCCAAGCCTTTCGACCGCGAGCCTTAAGATCTCGACCTTGGAGAAGTGGTGCTGCTCATCTAAATCTTTAACAGCATCATCTCCAGTAACGATCGCCTTCACAAATTTATCAAGCCCAAAACTCGCCAACTCCTCTTTTATTTTAGCCTTAGGCGCGATGCAGCTCGTGATGACCGCGATGGGGATACCAGCGTCGTTGAGCTTTTGAAAAACTTCCCTCACGCCCGGGATCAGCTTGCTTCCCGGATCGTCCGCTCGATATCTTCGCAAAAACTCGAGCCAGAACTCATGCAGCTTTCGTCCTCGTTCTTTATTGAACGGTGCAGTAATTACGCCATCAAGCGTGTCCGCAATATAATATTTGAAGAATTCATCCCACCCTAGTGGTTCATCCCCACGCTCTCTGAGCAATTGATCAAAAACATCATGAAATCTTTTGAGCGTGTCGACCAGTGTGCAATCGTAATCAAATATAACCGCTTTGGCTGTAATCATGAATTTTCCCCTTAAACAAGTACATCCTCTGCAGACTTATCTTTTTTCGGCTTCATTTAAACAACCCTAAAGAGGTTCTCTGCTTTAGATGGTTGAAATTTAGGTTTACCCTTTGCTGTGGAGTCGTCTTCTCGAACCGCTTGACCATGCCAATCTAATCAAGCTTGAGTCCTCTTGAGATCTAATCGTTGAAAATGTTGAATTTTTATTTTCAGGACGTAAGTTAAAAAAGAGAAAATGAAAGCAGTTTGTTTGCTTTCCGGCGGACTCGATAGCGCTACGGCGGCGGCGATAGCGAAGCATGAGGGCTACAAACTTTATTGTCTTTCCTTCAACTACGGACAAATTGCGACCAATGAAATCGAAAGCGCCAAAAAAATCGCTAAGGCGCTGGGTGCCAAAGAGCACCGCGTTGTCGACATCTCATTTCTAAAGCAGCTTTACGGCCCTGGTGCCACTGTACTTCTCGATGAGCAAATGCCCATGCCCGAAAAGTTCGAGCAAAGCATAATCGTGCCATTTAGAAATGGTATCCTGCTCGCCATTGCCGCAGGGTATGCAGCGACGATCGGAGCAGAAGTAATTTTTTATGGCGCACAAGAGGACGACGCACGATTTTATCCAGACTGCAGGCAAGAGTTTGTCTCCGCCATTGCTCAGGCGATATCGCTTGGCACAGAATCCAAGCTCACCGTAAGAAACCCGCTGGCAGACAAGACAAAAGCCGAAGCGATAAAGCTGGCCGTTGAACTTGGGGTTCCTCTTGAGCTTACGTGGAGTTGCTACTTGAATCGCGAGCTTCACTGTGGACGCTGCGAGTCATGTCGAAACAGAAAGCGCGCGTTCGAGAGGGCTGGCGTTAAAGACCCGACGATTTATGCGAAGCCGCCAGAAGCCAAGCCATCAGCTTAATCATTTGGCATCATCCGCAATGATTTACCGTCTTAGCGGATTTACCTTATCGATCCTCAAACTCCCACAGCGCAAGGCCAGTTGTTGGATCGTATTCCCGTTCGAGTTTATTACCCAGCAGCTCTTGAAGGTGAAGCTCGGCCGCGAAAACCGTCGCATTGATCAGGTGCCCCGAATAGGTTTTGCCTGTTGCGTCGGCGAGCACAGCATGGATGTGCACAAATGGTTTGCCGTCCTTGAGCGAGAGGTTGCCGAAACAACTCGCGATCTCCAAGGGCTCGTCGAGTTTAATTTGTTCATACTCATGCTTCACTTGGTCGTAACAAGCCAGCTTTGCCTTTTTGACCGCACCGATTACTGTGAAGCCCGCAATCGTGACTCGTTTCTCCTTCGCGAAATTTTTGATCGACTGTACGAACGCTGAATTGTGCTTGAACCCACACAAGAAGAATCTGCCGAGCTTGTAACCTGTGGACCTCAATGGTGCACCCTTCCTCCTTTTGCGTTCTAGCTTAAGTGATTTGCGCGGTTCAATATGGGAAAATTATCTCGAGGCATGACACGCGCGTATCACAACCACGTGACACGTTGTGCTCTTTGGAAATGCATTAACAAATGGTGAGATTCTTTTAACCTCACGGGGCAGAGCTCTACTAGGAGTCAGATGTCTGAAGTCTTCGCAATTTCTACCTCTGGCCCATCCGCCACCGTCGAGGCAATGGATGCGCTGCGAGCCGGGAAACACGTGGTTCTCCTGAGCACCGGAGTCACGCTTGCCGAGGAGGCCGAACTCAAACAGCAGGCATCCGAGCGCGGGCTACTTCTACTCGGTCCCGGGTGCGGTACCTCAATTGTAGATGAAGAGGGCTTCGGAATATGGAATTCCGTCCGCCGAGGACCTATAGGAATCGTGTGCACCACTGGGAGCGGGGTCCAGGAACTCTCATGTCTTGTGGACGAAGTTGGAATCTCGCACGCGTTTGGAGTGGGTCCCAGAGATCTCTCCCAAAAGATTGGTGGAGCAGAAACGCTTTCAGTGTTAAAATTCCTCACCGTGGATGATAAAACAAGAGTAATCATAGTGGCAGCTCGGGTCCCAACCACTACCATTGCCCGCAAGGTGATTGACACGGTTAAGGGCACCGGGAAACCAGCGGTGGTCTGTTTCTTAGGGGCAGGGAGTTGGGTCAAATTCCCGAAGGGTGTGGTCCCTGCCGCAACGCTTGAAGAGGCAGCGGCTCACGCTATTTCCATTGTCAAAAAGCGCAAGCTTGGCGAGATGGTTTTTGCCTTTCCGCCTGATCAGATCAGAAAAATCGCGGAATCAGAATACTCGCGCTTCGGCTACGGGCAGCGCTACATCAGAGGTCTGTATTCGGGAGGAATGCTGTGTACAGAAGCCCAAGTTATCTTGCGGAAACTTGTGGGCCCCGCCCGATCCAATATTCCGTTGGAGCCAAGGTTACGGTTGCCGGATACACGCTCTAGCCGAGGGCACGCCTGCGTCGACATGGGTGTGCCCGATCTTTCGGGGGGAAATCACCCAGCGGTTGACCTATGCCCGAGACGTGAGCGGCTCTTAAAGGAAGCGAAGGACTGGGAGGCGGCCGTGGTTGTATTGGATGTTGTGCTTGGGCACGGAGCGCATCCGAACCCTGCCGAGGAGCTGGCACGGGTGGTGGAGGAAGCCAAGCAGATAGCCGATCGTGGTGGTGGATATCTGAGTGTAGTAGCATCGATAGTCGGAACGTCTCGAGACCCGCAAAATTTGTCATTTCAATGCGAGAAACTAGAAAAAGCTGGAATTATAGTTATGTCATCGAATGCCCAAGCCTCACGGATGGCCGCACTGATAGCCACCAATGGAGATGCGTGGAAAAAAATGAGTTTGTGAAAGGATAAATCAGGATAGTAGTAATAAGACCTAGAGGACGAAACCGATGCCACACGATCTGATCATTGTTGGTGGAGGGCCTGCTGGCTTGAGTGCTGGAATATACGGTGCCAGGAGCGGTTTGAAAACATTAATACTTGAGAAGGCGGTGGCAGGAGGACTGGCGAGGGAGGCTCCCCTGATCGAGAACTACCCGGGCATGGATGCGATAAGAGGCATGGAACTCGTGGAGAAATTGAAGGCACAAGCTGCGAAATACGTTGAGCTTAAAGAATTTGAACCCGTGAAGGACATAGAAGTCGGGACGGATTTTTTGGTCCGCACGGAGAAGGGCGAGTATCCCACAAAAGCTCTGATACTCGCGACCGGCACAACCCACAAAAAACTAGGCGTGAAAGGAGAAAATGAATTTTTTGGAAAGGGTGTATCCTATTGCGCCATCTGCGACGGTTTTCTCTTCAAGGGTAAGAAAGTAGCTGTGGTTGGGGGTGGAAATTCCGCCGCGATGGAAGCCATTTATCTTGATAGTGTGGGATGCGATGTCACCTTAATTCACAGAAGGGACAAGCTCAGGGCAGAGGATTACCTTCGAAGAAATTTGGAAGGAAAAATTGACATCCGCTTGAATTCCGTAGTGGAGGAGATAACAGGTGATAATTTCGTGAAAGGGGTTCGAATACACAACACTAAGGAAAATACTAAAAAAGACCTCGAGGTAGCAGGAGTTTTCGTGTCGATAGGAGAGGACCCCAACAGCGAACTCGCGGCGAAAATCGGAATTTCCCTTGATGAGGAGGGCTATATCACAACCGACAAAACCCAGAGGACAAACATCCCCAGAGTTTATGCTGCGGGTGATGTAACGGGTGGAGTTAAACAGATTGTGGTAGCGTGCTCCAGGGGCGCGGTCGCTGCGTTATCGGCCTTCGAGGACCTCAGAAATCCATACTGGACAAAGAAAATTCGTTAGTGGCGGGAACTGAGCAACTTTTATCGCTTCACAAGTTCCGAGCCAGATTTGGTTCGCCTTCCTCCCCTTACGAACAAAAGGGGAAAAACGATATCACTCACGCAGCAGGGGATCCACACTGCTACGAAGAGTATCGGAAAAATGAGTGGCAACAGCGGGAGCCAGTCCGCGGGAGCCACGAATGTTGTTAGGTAAAACAGAGACGCGTGAGTACTTAGCAACACGTGCCCTGCGTGTGGGAACTTTGTCCTAGACCAAAACAGTCCAATTGCGATGCCAGCAAGCGCTGAGAAGATTATGAGCCATGCGTGTTCGATGAAACATACGTGAAAAGTTATGGGTAACCCAAGCAACGCCCCCCCAATATAAGGAAAAACTATGTCGCTTGTTGAACATATTGCGATCGATCCAACGAAACCGATTCCCACTGCCACCGCGACGCCACTACGGTATCTTCTGTACATAGCAGTAGTTACGAGCGCGCTCAATACGATGTGAAGGGGGTGCAAAACGTGGAAAATTGTATCAGGGGTTTCGGAAGTAAGCCCAACAAGGATTATAATGCTCATGAGAATTACTCCGGTAAGAGCCCCAAATGCCGTGAAGGGAGCGTGTCTCTTGAGTTCGTAAACGATTTGCTTTAGTAAACTCAATCTGTTTCACCTTCCATTTATTTTTTCTTGCATTTTGGGTCGCTAAAGATAACCTTTTTGCATGGACAAATTTCTGGATGCCCGTAAGCCTTGCAAATAGCGTTGATGAGGCTCATTGACGCATGATAATCCAACTTAGAAGACTCGTTGCAGGCCCTTTGAGTGTTGTACTTAAGTATATCCGTAAAGAGAATCTCCAAAATCCTGTGCTTTCTCAGCAGCTTCTGGGCTTCTGCTATGCCCTCTTTCGTCAGCTCAACGCCATGGTAACGCCTGTACCAGAGAAGGTTCTTCTCGGAAAGATTTTGAATCACTTCGGTCACCGTGGCTGGCCGAACCCCAAGAGATTTTGCCACGGCTGTAGTCCTGACCTTGGTGGACTCCTCGCACTGCCCTCTGTATATCAATTTTAGATATTTCGCTTCATTCTCAGTTACGCTTAGTTCGGCGCCCATAACACATCCCCATATATTTTAGGGGTTCCCTAAATTTAAGAATAGAATTTTTTGGTCCAAAGATGCAGCAGCCAAAAGGTTAATAATAAAGATTTAGAATTCAACCTAGAACAAATCGAGGAGATGAAATGGACTTCCTACCGAGATATCTATTCCTTACCCGAGGAGTTGGGCACGACCGGGAAAAATTGAAATCATTCGAATATGCCTTGGAAAACGCGGGGGTCGCAAGGTTTAACTTAGTATCGGTCTCGAGCATAATCCCCCCGGGGTGTAAAATGATATCTCGGGAAAAGGGTTTGAGTCACCTGCGTGATGGGCAAATTATTTTCGGCGTCTTTGGAAGATGCTGCAGCAACGAGCGAAGAAGGCTAATATCCGCAAGCATAGGTTGTGCTCTTCCAGCAGACAAAAACACTTACGGGTATATCAGCGAACACGATGCCTACGGGCAAACGGCGGAAGAAGCCGGCGATTACTCGGAAGACTTGGCGGCTTCTATGCTCGCGGGGGCCTTGGGTTTACCTTTTGACCCAGACAAGAGCTGGAACGAAAGAAAACAGATATGGAAGATTTCTCGAAAGATCGTAAGGACCACAAACATGACACAGACTGCCCTTGTAAAGGAGGGAATGTGGTCAACTGTCTTCGCCGGAGCGATTTTTGTGCTATAGTGAGTGGTGTGCGTCTTTTCTTTTTCATTATATACTTTTCCAAAGACCTTTCAACCTCAAAATTCTTTATCTCACGAATTCTTCAACTCACCATTTACACTTGCCTATTCTCAGAGAATATCCTCAGTGATTACGTGAAAGCCACTCCTCTTTAACAATGCAGCCGTAACTCCGTCTCCTTCGACCAGCCTATCAGGAAATGTTCCACTATAAATTTTCCCACACCCGCAGGAGGGACTCCTCGCCTTCAAGATAACGTCCTTCACGCCTAACGACTTCGCGATCTTCAAAACTTCTTCTGCACCTCTTACCAAGTTTTCTGTCACGTCCTTGCCGCTCCTGTTCATAACCCTCGCCTTTCCATCCAAGACCTCCGAACCTCCTCCTTCGATTATCCCCATGGACTCCCTAGGCGTTCCAAGCCCGCCGAGTTGCTCGGGGCAAACGGGAATCAACATCTCTTTCGCGGCTAGCCACATTACTTTCTCGTTAAGGTTGTTTTGACCATCGTGCCTACAGTTAATTCCTAACATGCATGCACTCACGAGCCTAGTGTCTTTTCTAGATGCTCCGCTGGCAAGCCGCCGTAAACTTCTGTGTTCACCTATTGCCACGGCTTCGACTTCCTTAGGGATTCCTATATCAGCTACTGTAACCGTACCCGTGTATTCCTTCGCTTCAAGAAAACCCCTCTTCATTTTATGGAAAGTTACGGTGTAGGTTGCTTTGACCGCAAGCCCGTGCACCTCGCCGGTCGAAGGATTCAACCCTGTTGGCGCGTCTACTGAAACCACGGGGATGCCTGACTCGTTTATCAAGCGCACTACGGATGAAAATGGTTCCCTCAACGAGCCTCTCAAGCCAGTCCCAAGCATGGCATCGACGATTACGTCTACGTGCTTTTGGTAACTCTTTGCTTTCTTGAGGTCGGAAGGGCCACTAATCATATAAATCTTAATATTTCTTTTCATCTTCTGTATCACGCTCCAATTCAGGCGCGCCTCCTCGGTGCGGATACCTTCAGGATCTCCGATTAAGAAAAGATTGACTTTAGCTCCCCTGTTCGCTAAGTGTCTAGCAGCGACGAACCCATCTCCACCATTGTTTCCGGTCCCAGCGAAAACGATGATCTTTAATCCGTGGTTGAATTTCTCCATTATCGTTCGCGCAACTGCACCTCCAGCGTTTTCCATCAGCAAGAGGCGCGGGATCCCTAATTCTACCGCCTTTTTATCTATCTCAGCCATTTCTTCTGCAGTAATCGCTTCAAGCTCGATTTTTGACATCCCCAGAGCGCCTCAACCAAAATTTATGATTACTTTTGTCTCCCCATCATATTAAACTGGTTAATATCACGCACGTTATTCCCAAAATGATGGTCGCAGCGGACATTTTGGGATATCTTCTAACCTGCGCCGAAGGTATCAGCTCTTCCACCGAGATGTAAACCATAACCCCCGCAGCAAGCGCCAGCACGGCCCCTAGCCAGGTCAGGGGGGCTTCTTTAAAAAATAAATATCCAGCGAGAAATCCTGCCAACTCGAACAACGCCGTGGCAACAAGGATCATAAATGACTTCAATCTTTTCTTGATCATGCCGTATAGTGGAATTATTGTCGCAATATTCTCCGGAAAATCCTGAATCGCTATGGCTAACGCAAGAATAATTCCCAATTCCGCAGATATTGAAAACCCAACTCCGACTGCCAAACCTTCTGGGATGTTGTGCAAAGCTATGCCAATGGTCAACATGGTGACGCTTCTCTTAACGGAGGGCTTTTCTTTTTTAATTAGCTCGGGATTGATATGGGGTAGCAAACAATCCACTACCCGCATTATTACCATGCCAGCGGAAAATGAAATTGCTATTAAAAATAGAGATGCATACTTTAAGCCTTCGGGTATCAGCTGCACAAAGGATATGGCGATCATCACGCTTGCGGCAAAAGATAAAGAGCCGTATAATGCAACTTTACCTGGATTTTTAATGAGGCCTATCAATGAACCCAGAATTTGCCCGGCGAAGATTAGGAATAAAATTAACAAAAAATCGTTCATTTAGCTTTCCTCAAAGTTCTGTTTCAAATTCTAATCGGATTTCTTTCTTCTTAAGCTACAAAGTAGATTTTAGCTCTCCAATAATTTTCTTTTCTTATTCTGTTATTCGTAAAATTGAGTTGAGCCGTCAGGTGGCATTGCACATTATTAGTTTTTCCTACGCCAAGGTCAGCAGCCTGAACGCGATACCACCCAGAATGAGGGCAAACGCTATCTCGAACACAGTGATATAAGCGGCCTTCCTCCACCCCAGCTCCCGCGCCAAAGCTGCGATGGTTGCGATGCAGGGGATGTAGTACATCACGACTATTGCAAAGACAATCATTTGAGTCGGATTTAATACCGTTGCAAAATTCGTCGTGCTCGTGAGGGTCGCGAGCATGACTAACGTGAGTTCCTTCCTGAGGACCCCAAAGATGAGCAGGACGCCGGTAATCATGGGCAGGCCCAGCCATCCAACGGTGACTGGGCTCAAGGTATTCCCGATAGGCTCCAACAGACCCCCAACCTTTAGTCCGGTGAGTACAACGCTGCCTATGATGATCAGCGGAAACGCGATGTAAACAAAGTCCTTCACCCTCATCCAAGTCTCCTTTAGCACTGAGCGCACGTGCGGCTTCCGGTAGGGCGGCATTTCCATAATCAGCCCCATAGGTTCGCCCGGCAGGACCTTGAACGCGACTCTCCCTAGGATGAAAATTATCACCAAATTGAGCAAGTATAATGCCAGCGCCCAATGAATACCCACAAAAGCTCCGACTAAACCTAGGACCACGACCGTCACGGCGGCACACGGCACCAGCGTCACGACGAACGCGGCGATTGTTCGTTCCCGCTCGGTCTCCATTATCCTACACCCCAAACACGCGGGGACATTGCAGCCGTAACCGAGTATGAACGGGATGAATGCTTTACCGTGAATCCCCATGCGGTGCATTAGGCTGTCAGTCATGAACGCGGCGCGAGGCAGGTAACCTGAGCCCTCCAAGAGTGTCAAAATCAGATAGAAAGGTAGAATGAACGGCAGCACTATGGCTATCCCTGCTATCAATCCGCCGAAGACCCCCTCTCCAATCAACTCCCCCATCTCACCTCCAAATGCACCTCTAATCGGCCCCATTACGTCCTCAAAAAACCCGCTTAGATATCCGCCGACGGTGAAAACTGTGAAGAGAACCAGAAGCACAACGCCGATTAGGATTGGGTAGCCTATGACCGGGTGGGTTGTCACCGCGTCCAGTCTTTCCGTAAGAGATGGCCCCCGCAGCGGCGTAATCCGCTGGCTGCTCCTAGCAATTTTATTCGCGACGTTATAGCGCTCGGATGTTATTATAGTTGAACATGGTTCGCCGTGAATTTTTTCCAAGTTCCTAGCGTGCCTCTCAGCGCTGG
>JAOUPD010000068.1 GCA_029880065.1 Hadesarchaea archaeon | reverse complement strand
TTGGCCTGGTGGGGTTTCGAATCGCTTGCCCGGGTGCTCATCCGATTGACCTGGTGGAGCCTCGGGTCTATTTCCTCGTTGTCCCCTGCCGGGTTCGATTACTCTGATGGTGTCGCTTCCTTGGAATAGGCAGTTCTTAAGCGCGCCAAGAATTCTATTTAAGTTTAGTCCATTTCTCCCATTGATTCTTGGCCCTAGATTGCGTCCAAGAGAAATAGAAAAGATATAGCAAGAAGATGGCGGGTGGCACCAGTACAAAATCGGCAAGCCCAGTGTAAGGTAGATTAAACCCAATTATCGAAATTATCCAAAGCAAGAATGCAGAAAGAGCAAAGGCAGAAATCCAGCGGACGCTTCTCAAAGTCTGCGCCAGACTGCTTTTTTCATATTTCCAAGGTTCCCTCATTGACTCCCTCAAGAAATCCCCCATAAACTGTTTGACAACGCTCTCATTTTCCTCGGTTAGTGGGCTTATCTTTACCCCAGAAGTGCCTGGCAGGAATAATGCGGAAGTGATTTTTATCTCAAACTTTGTTTGGCGAAAAACCTCCAAAGAAAAATGCGGGAGGCCGAACCAGTTCCTGCCTTTAGAGAGTTTATATTCATAATCAAATTTTTTTAGAACTGAGGTAATTGTATCAAAAACAAAACGTTTATCGGCGCAAATAAATCCGTGCCAACGGCGGGACATAAGCTCTCATCCTTGTTAAGCACCTTTATGACAAAAATCGCTTAAGCATCTTTACACCAATGACTCCTGCAACAACAGCCATTACGCCAGCGACGATGACCATCCAAATAATGAAGTCCAAAGGCTTTCCGTATTCGACTGTTGGAATGTCAATGATATTCTCCCATCTGCATGTATTTTTATAAATTGTCGCCCCCTCAGCCTTTTTAATTTCCATGCCTTCCGGCACTTCGAACTCTACGATATCCACAGGGGATTCTCGGTTCACCGCATTTGTGTTCCAATTGAGTTCTTTTGTACTTATAAAATGTGGGACTATCCACGAAAATCTGAACTTCCTATTAGCCTCATCCCAGTCAAATGCAAGATTATCGCAACCACCCCATCTCGATTCAATGTCGGATTTGAACTCATATTTTATTATAAATTCGTTCGCGATGATCCAAGCCTTGGCTGAGTCGTAAATGTCTTGGTACCAGTATTTCACCTCTTGTGTCACGTGCGCTGAGCCGTCCAGTCCAATTTGAATCAAAATCTGAGCTGCCTCTGTCACGTCGAACTTTACCCATGGTAGGGATTCCACATCGTGCCAAATAACTTCTCTATCACCTCTTTCATCAGGTTCCCGACTTGCCGCAACGAATTTTCCAGGCAACCTCATTTGGAGAACGTCGCCCCTCATGTATGGATACTCCATCGTCTTGAATGTTCCCTCTGTTTCTAAGCTTGTCGCAAATCCTATCATCGTATACGTCGTTGAGGTGATCAAATTTTCATCGTTGAATTGTATCTGAACGTTCTCGACCTGTTTACCAAAGATTGCTTCAAGAACGTTCTCTACTTCCATCAAATATTCATTTGGAGATGCTTCATATCTTGTCTTAACAGTGAGATAATCGTTTTCAGACCAATATTCGATAGTAGTAAAATGCGCGTTGCCGAGGAACACTACCTCGATGTGATGTTCGCTACTAAGAGCGACCGATGTTGCGGAAGCTGGCATAGTCTGCACGATTAAAAAAGCTAAGAGAGGGAATAACGCCCACTTTTTCACGTGCTTACCCTCCGCGCAAAACTTGTTCTTTCCATTAGCCTTTCTCCTGCTCTCTTGGCCTTTCATGGGGGCCCCACCTGATTTATTCTTGTTCGAGTTTTCAGACTTGCCCGGCGGAGTTTCGGGCCTGCTGGCTTTGAGTTGTCCATTACTGGAGTCAATAACTCTAATAGTATCTCTTTCCCTGAATGGCACCTCCCCCAACTTATCCACGACAGTTATCTTCACCTTCCTAACGCCGCCCCGAGCTTGAACGGCATACCATTATCGTGTGTTCTTTTTCTGTTCCTATTAATTTTACCCTTTATCTTTGCCATTCGTTTTTCCCTTCCCTTGACCTTGACTCGGATGTTCTCCGCTTTGACCTGGTGGGGTTTCGAATCGCTTGCCCGGGTGCTCATCCGATTGACCTGGTGGAGCCTCGGGTCTATTTCCTCGTTGTTCCTTGCCGGGCTCTATTACCCTAATGGCGTCGCTTCCCTTGAACAGCACAGCATGCCACTTGCCTGTTATGACCAGCTCGATCTCACCAACGCTGACGAGCGACTGTACTGCCGAGCGGTCGAACTTGATCATCAGGTCTGGGATCCCATCGTTGTCGTGGTCGCATATCTCGGTCGGGTGGGGTTCAGCTGGAGCCGCGCTGTCGAGCGTAATAGTGGAGAGGTCTATGCTCACCAAGTCGTAGACGCCCGACAGCTCTATGTAAGCGGTAATCCACCTACCCTGGCTCTCCAAGTTCAGCGTGTCAGGGTCGATGGCGATCTCCGCAGGGATGACGACACAGCATGTCGCATCGGCTGCCTCGGGGGCGTTCTCGACATTTCCCGCAACATCGGTCGTGACAGAGTAGAACTGGTAGAGCCCATAACCATCGGGTGTCGTAAACGACCACTCGTAGGGCGCCACATTGTCGATGCCAAATAATTTCCACTCGCTCCAGTTTTCGTTGTCAATGGAGCTTTGATAGTAGAGTTCGACATCCGTCACTCCGCTGAGCGCGTCTAATGCTATAACCGAAAGCGTAAACGATGTTGACTCCTGCCAGTAAGGCTCGATCGGGTCAACAGATGAAATCGCCGGCATTGTATCGACACCTAGGTTTAGGTTGGCTTGGTCGGGAACTGGTTCGGTATTGAAGGCCACATCGGTCGCTACGGTATAGAACTCACAATATCCATCGCCCTCGGAAGCGTCAAATGTCCACGACCAAGGTTCCCCGTTGTCGATGCCGTAGGAGATCCATACGTCCCAAGTCGTATTGTCTACTGAATAACGGTAATAAAGCTCAACGCTCGCGACGCCGCTTAGGTTGTCTGATGCTGTTGCCAACACCTCGAACGGAACCATCGAAGCGTTCTGCCAGTATGGCTCGATTAGATCTACAGACGATTCGGGTGGCACGGTGTCGACACCGCATACTGTATCTGCAATTTCTGGCTCCTCTTCAACGTTGCTGGCCTCATCAGTCGCTATGCTATGGAACTCGTAGTAACCGTCGCCTTCGGGAGCGTCGAACGCCCACGACCAAGGTGCAGAGATATCAATGCCGAACGATGTCCAATCGCTCCATGTTGCATTGTCGCCCGAATAGCGGTAGAACAACTCTACTGAAGCGACCAACTCCTCAAAAGTAAAGTTATCCACAATATCGGTGCCCGTAACTGTGATATCAAAAGGCGTCGATATTTGCCAGTACGGCGATATTAGATTAACATATGATATCGGCGGCGTAACGTCGGTGCTTATGAGGGCAGATATGTAAGCAGTCTTGTAATCTCCATCGAGAAACGCGTTATCCGCTAGTGCTATCAATTCTGGATACCCTTCAGCTACTTTTGCATCGTAAACCATATCGCCGGCCAACAGGCCCACAACATCGATAAGTTTACTACGGATTTTCATCAGATTATCAAGTATGGTAGGTTCTTTCTGCTCTGCTTGGGCGATTGCTTCTGCTATCAAATCTGTGGCTTCTTTTATCTCATCGAAGAAGGATAGGGACTTAATACGCCATGTATCTGCAAAGTCGTTGCCCGTTTGTTCGACCACAAATATGGCCTGAGCCAATTTGTTTCGAATATCCTCATCCTGAATTATCTCTTCGAGTCGCAACATGGAACTCTCTGCCCGATCCCTGGCTTTAATTGGGGTGGTCGTCAGTATCTCGTAGAGTTCCAACTGAAAGTCGTTACGAATCTTTTCAAGAGCTATGCGAACGTCCTCGGGCATCGGCGGGAGATCATACGATGTCCATCTCTTCGTGCCGATTAAAAAATTTCCTCCTGCACCGGCCAAAAACCCAATAGCATCTCCTATTTTGTCTACAACGAATTTCCCGCCCTCTATTACACATTGGCCCACGACGGCTAAACCATCAGCAATAGGTTTCAAGTTTATTTTCAGATCTCCACTTCCGCCTAGAGGCCCCACTTCGATGTCGCCATTAAGTTGGAGCCCCCATCCAACTTCATCCCAATATCCCCCAGCACCGGCGCTGACGCATGCTACAGGAAGGCCGGCTTTAACTCCGCCAATTACTGCGCCCTCGGTATCTCTCATGAAAGTGGAGCCATATAAGCCAGCCCAAACTATGGGAGTTATAGGCACCATGGGGGTATCTACGCTTGCCGATATGGTTCCTTGATCCCCAGTCGCGGCCATAACCCTTCCACTAACTGGAATTGGAATTCCTGGAGTCAATGAGTAGGTCGGGCCTGCGAATTTCTCCTCCGTCGTAAGATTTGTACCAAAATGTAAACCAGGATTACCAAACGTATCAACGTGAACATATGTAGAACCAGAAACCAAGGGCGGATTCTCGCCTAACTCAGGGTTGGTATATCCTGAGACATCTAAAACAGCCGTATCAAGCGTTATTCTAGAGGTAGGGTACTCTATTTCCATGGAATAGTCCGGCGCGGTGATTCGTGCGATGTTAACTGACGGATCGTATGTGTGGATAAACGGAGTCCCGCCTGCGAATGACGGATTCGTCACTGACTCGGTAAAAGCAGGCAATTCTGCAGGCAACGAACTTACAATTTCTTCGTAGGATCGGATAATTGGCAGTTCGAAGTAGAACTCTTGCCATTCATTGAGACTAACGTATTCCGTGCGGGATAAAGAATACCAACTTTTAACGTCGTAATCATACCACTGAATTTCTACGGTGTGATTCTCGACCGAAACAGTTCTCCAATCAGTGCTAACAGTTTGGTCTGAAGATGCATATATCTGAGTCCAGTAAGCACCATCAACGTAAACATCAATGTTATGGGAATCATCGTCTGCATTGTAGGTCCCGACGCGCAGATATCCTCTGGGGGGCAATATGGGCGGTAATTCGAAGTGATACTGCTGATACTCGCCATCACTAACATAATACTCACGAGAATCCTCATGCCACCTTGCATCGTCTTCGTCATACCATTTAATCTTCATTGTATGATCTCCCACGGAGACCGTGTAGTAAGAGGTGTAACGAGTTGTTTCCGACGGGACTTTAACATATCCTTTGTAGGCGCCATCAAGGTAAACGTAGACATCGTGCTGGTCGTCGTCCGCATTGTAAATTTCGGCATAAGCGTATCCGGTAGGCGGTGGTGGTTTTAACGGTAGCTCAAAGAAGAAAACAGAAAGATACATAACCTCTTGTGCGTATTCTTGGGAGTACCACGCGCCATAATCGTGGTCATACCACCGAATTTTCACTTTATGCCACCCGTGCCAAACATATATTAAATCGCTGTAAGCGGTGCCGCCGTATGGGCCAACATTCAAATAGCCCTTGTAGGCACCATCGACGTATATGTAGACTGTATGTTGATCATCGTCGTTGTTGCGAACTTTGACACCCACCCAAGGATCATTATCAGTTGGATCCGGTGAGGGGAGCGAGCACCTTGTTAAATCAGGCCCATTCTCAAGCATGAAGTTGTCATCGAACGGGGTCACGTTCTGGCCCATGGATTCAGAGTTTTCGCTGAAAGGTGGGTAGATTTCAGTTATATCAGGGCCGTTAAGTTCTGACTCAGTTGGCGGGGTAACATTATCAGCGGGCGCCCAATTATCGCCAGCAGATGGATTGGACCCAGTCATGCTAGCTTCATCGAGTTCCGACTCACTCGATGGAGATAGATTTTCTTGAGAATCGTCTGGAATATTTTCTGAATTTGAAGCAGTTACAGGGGATTGTTGAATCGAAGCCAGTAGCAGGAAGCACAATAAAAGCACAGGCATCAATTTCCAATTCATACAGCACCTTCCCAACTTGTCTTGAGCTTGGGGCACCGACCACGCACTCGAGGTGATGCAGTAAACGCGAGAGTTTCAAGGAGGGAAGCCTCACGGCCGGACGTAGCTTGAATTCA
>JAOUPD010000067.1 GCA_029880065.1 Hadesarchaea archaeon | reverse complement strand
AGATAACTAATCAGCGCTCTCGCCTAGCCAACCCTTATCCACTATGGCCTTATGCACGCGTTCGTCTAACTACTACCAAAACTGCTGCAATCGCTACGATGACTATCGCCACGATGGCTCCGATGAGGACTATGTCGATGCCCTCCACGCCTATTCCTTCTATAGCATCTCGGGCCTCTTGCTCGGTAACTGAGCTAAGGTCGATTGTTTCTTCCCCACCCATGAACTCCCCAAAGAGGGGGATGCCTTCCTCTGATCCAAGACTCGCGCCACTCAGTGCTTCACCAAAAGGTAATTCTGACGCCACGACGAAACCACTATCTGGCGAGTAGTACAGCACACTAGCTGGCATAAACGGACATGCTTGGGCCATGCCCGTTCCCGACACCACGAGTTCATAGCATATCGAGGCGAGGGGTATATCCACCGTCCTCGGACAACTAACTGAGAGCGACACATCAACCGTCTGATCTAGTGATTCGCTGATTGGTTCGCTAAAGCTCTGCTCCGCTCCATCCACCACCATTTTGAAACTCATGCTGCCGCTCATGCTGCCCGTTACTGTGGCAACGGACTCTGCGGTCCAACTTTCTCCGACCGTGATTGGAAAATCGAAAATGTCCAACGACGGATTGAAAGTGATACCCATGTCACCGCTCGCGTCCAACGATCCGTTGAGACCCACAGCTTGGCCTCCGCCTGTAACGCTGCCCGAGAAATCCATGTCAATATTCAACGTTTCATCTGCTCGGGCCACCGCTAGTTCATTCTTTGTGTAGTAAACGGTTCCATCCAATTTTGTTGTCATAGTTAGATGCATGAAACCGGAGACTTGCTGTCCTGCAGAGACCCCACTGATATCGATATCCATAACCATATCTAACCCTCCAGTCACGTCCACCCTATATTCCTGACCCTCAATCGCTCCGACCTTGTAAATTACGTAATAACTGCAACTCCCAGTCGCATCTACTGTCATGTCCATGGCAGTGTAGGTGAATGTTAGGTCAATGTCAGGTTTACCAATCGCCCAAGTGAGACCGACGTCCCAAGTGGGTAGTTCAGCTTGCTGTGCTGCACCCGTTTGCACTGTGGTTAGGAACAAAAGGCACACACAAATGCCTGTAAGAAACACTCTCAAGTTTCCCCACGTTTTTAAATTTAGTTTTTAAAATCTATAAAACTGCCGCCACAAGCGGCACTCCTTATGTTAATTAAATGGAATAGTTGAATGGTCGATGAACTTGACACTGCTCCAAATCGGCATCGACGACACGGACTCTAAGCAGGGCATGTGCACAACCTACGTCGGAGCTGTGGCTATCGGCCGCCTAAAATCCCAAGATATCAAACTCGAGGGATACCCCAAATTAATCAGACTCAACCCCAATTGGAAATTAAAAACGAGAGGAAATTGCGCTATAGCTTTTACAGTCAAAGTAAAAAAGCATCAAATCCCAGTCGTCAAAGAAATAATTCTCCACACCGTTGAAGAGCTGGCCGAACTCCACATCGAAACCACAAACCCAGGCGTCGTGTTTTATGGGGGTGAAAGGGTTCCCACAAAGCTGAGAAAATTCTCGAAGAAGGTTGTGCAGGATATCACAACAATTGACGAGGCTGAAGCCTTGGCGATGGAAATTGGCGCAGAAGTGCACAAGTTCAAGCTTGGGCGTGGCATCATCGGCGCGCTAGCTGCGATAGGCAACCCCCTCGAGCGCGACTGGACTTTTGAACTCATCACATATCGCACGCCGGAAAATCGAGGGACCACGAGAAAAGTCGATGCCGCTTCGGTCGTTAAGATGAACAACCAAACTTTCCCAAAAACATTCGACAATTTGGACCCCTTCACCGAGGAGATCCGCATCACCCCACACACACCCTGCCCAATTCTCTACGGTATTCGTGGAGAGGACGCTAAAACCACGCTAAAATCTCATAAAATCGTGAAAGCCCTGGAACCCATCGAGCGCTTTATCATTTACAAGACGAACCAAGGCACGGATGAACACCTCCGGCGAGCGAAAATCGCGGAGGTCAAACCCTATTGGTCGGTGATTGTCAAAGGTGAGGTTTCACGCACGCCAAAAATCATCCCGGGAGGCCACGTTATTTTCAGCATGCGGGATAAAACTGGAGAAATCGACTGCGCTGCCTACGAGCCCACCCGCCAGTTTCGCGACGTTGCAAAGAAGCTTGTGGTCGGGGACAAAGTTGTTGCCTATGGTGGGGTTAAAGAGAAGCCCGAGCTACCCCTTACCATCAATTTGGAAAAACTTTCGATCCTAAAGCTTGTGCCTGTGCTACGAAAAGTTAATCCGATGTGCCCACGCTGCGGCAAGCGGATGAAGTCTGAAGGGAAGGGTAAAGGATATTCGTGTAAACGGTGCAAGGTTAGGGTGCCGGTCAGCGCGGCAAAAATCTTGGAGGTAAAGAGGGAGATTGGAGTGGGTGCTTTCGAAGTTCCACCACGTGCTCGTAGGCATTTAGCTCGGCCCCTCGTGCGAGTTGCATATCCAAGGAGAGAATATTGATGGAAAAACGCGTCAAGCACATCGAGCTCAAGCCCGAAATGCGGGTCGACGAACTCGTGGAAGAGATGGGCAAGTCGGGCGTCTTCAGTGCAGGGAGGGTCGCAAAGGCTGTTGAAATTTATCACGAGATGCTCAAGGCTGGGTCGACAATTTTCATGGGTGTTGGGGGAGCGATGGTTCCTGGGGGTCTTCGCCGAGTTCTGACGCAGGCAATAAATGAAGAACTTGTCAACGTCATAGTCACAACGGGCGCGAACGTAACCCATGATCTCATCGAGGCATTCGGTGGCTACCACGCGCGGGGCGAGGCCCTAGTGGATGATGCCGGGTTGCGCGAGCGAGGCATAAGCCGCATCTTCGATGTCTATGTCCCGCAGCAGATTTTCGAACTCTTCGAGGATCATATCCAACCAATGTTTGCTGAAGTCACTAAGAATGGAGCGCGGATTTCATCGGCTGAACTCCTCCGCAGAATCGGATCACACCTCAAGGATGAAAATTCCTTCGTGAAAGCCGCTGCAACCAAAAATGTGCCTGTCTTCTGCCCGGCGATAGCGGACTCAATCCTCGGGCTTCAGGCGTGGCTTTACTCACAGGAACACGAGCTGAACATCGATTGCCTGCGCGATGTGCAGGAGATGGTCGAGTTGGCAAGCAACGCGAAGGAACCTGGGGCGGTGTTGCTAGGCGGGGGTGTCCCAAAGAACTTCATCTTCCAGAGCATGCTACTCACGCCTAAATCTTTCAAATACGCAATTCAGGTCACGATGGATCGTCCTGAGCCCGGAGGGTTAAGTGGAGCAACCCTAGAAGAAGCAAAATCATGGGGCAAAGTTACGCCAGATGCAAAACTCGTTACTGTAATCGGCGACGTGACAGTTATCTTTCCGATTATCGTTGCCGCAGTGCTCAAAAAATAATATATCTCGCGGCTTCAGAACGATATCATTTCGAATTTAATTTGAGCATGCCGCTATATCAGTTCCTTGACGTACCAAAATGCCCATTTATCAACGTTGCTTTGGTCTACTACGAGTAGCGACAGGGCTACGTCAATTGGTCCAACATTATGCTCAACAGCCATAACCGCTTCCAATAGGCAAATAGCTACAATGCTGAAAGGCGAATCAGTTACACCCGCGATGACTAATCCACTTTGTATCCCTCGAACATCCACCTCACCGTGCGGCCACGAGAAGATGGGCAACTCTCCTGGTTGCATTCTAAGGGCTTCCTCCGCTAGAAGAGCTGCAATTGAACCTAGACCCCCCGCAGGGATAATTACATCAGTTTCGGGGTGTGCCAAAATGTATGCCGTTACACGCATTTGTGCCTCTGGAACGTCCAGAGAAATGTTCTCCTCGTGCAAGTGGATGGTTTTACCATGCTCCTCGAAGTAATCTAAAAGTCCCTGTTTACTCTCTAGCGACCACTCTGCTCCTGGCTCACAGTTCGGGAAGTATATATGGCCGCCCTCAGGCACGTAATCGAATGCGAGTTCAGCCCTCTTGTAGCTTATATCGTAGTATAGGCCTTTCTTTCCCCAGTTTTTGATAAAAGCTTGTCTTGCGTTGCCCGCTGCTCCTTCTGGATCGTCACAACCGTAAGCAATTACAACAATTCCCGCATCCCTTGCTTCCTGAATTGGTGCATCAAATATAGTCGCGTCTGGTATTGATACAATTAGTGCATCAACACCTTGAGCGATTTCTTCCCTTATCATATCAATCTGTAAGCCCGTATCACCTTCAGTATAGTGATAAGTTACCTCAACATTCCTGAGACGCTCTGCCATCGCTACCGCAGCATCATTGTACAATACCCAATACGTCCAAGTACCGTGACATACAAAGGCTACTTTTATCGTATCAAGGGGAGGCGGAATTTGGGCTTCTAGGTCAGCTATCTGGCTCTCTAGGTCATCTATCGTACCTCCCAGCTCACTTACTTGTGCCTCCAGTTCAGCTATCTCTGGTGGTGCCGGTTTAAGCATGTAACCTGCTACAGCACCGATGATCAATGCTATAATGAAAACTACTACTATTGCAGCGCCCTGGCCAACAATTTCTTTCTTCATTTATTTCCCCCTCTGTAGTATAATTTGTTAAAATTTTATTATAAATTTTATGAATAAAACCATATAAATTGGCAATTTTTAACTCTATTTTTTATTAAAATTACTTATTTAGTTATAAATCACGAATAGAGCCCATAAATGACCGCAATCTTTAAATAAAGTAAGCTTTATAATATAATGCAAGTAGGATGGAGAAGTGAGATGAGAAAAAAATTGAAAGATTTTCACGTTTCGATTCGGGCCATCGCTTTAGTAGTGTTTTTCATCATTAGTACGGCCCTTGTACCATTCGTGCGTGCTGGTAATGACGATAGCAATAATAAGGAGATAGGAGTGTGGTGGGTTAACGACTATACCAATAATCCATACTATGGCAGCTACATATTCCCCCCCAACAGCGACGACGATGCTGAGGGTTTTTACAACAATCTCGGTAGCAAGGGCTTCACGAAGAGTTTTGATAAGGGTGATGGCAACGCTTGGGAAAAACATTTCGAAAAGTCGGAAAATGGGGGCTTGGATTACTCCTATGCCGATGCCGTCGACTTCATTTATTTTGCGGGACATGGGCGTTCGGATGGTTTCCGTTTTGGGATTAACAAAGACGGCGATGACTACGATAATACCATGTACAAGGTTCATTATTCCGAGGCCCTGTGGGGCGACAAGGATCTAGAATGGATTTTCATTACTGCATGCGAAGTTCTTAAACACGAATACTGGAATAATTGGAAGGGTGTTTTCAATTCCCCGCCAATGCTCCATGGAATGACGGGGTTCCATACAAGTGTGACGAATACCGATATCCTCGGCGGACAATTTGCAGCATATCTAACTGATCAGTTTGGACCGTTCAGCATAAAGGACGCTTGGCAGAAAGCTACTAAAGCGGTGTTTAATGCTACTGATAAGGAGGCTGCTGTTTGCGCGGTGTGGATATATAATTATGGCGTCTACGTTAAATACTGGGATGAGTACCTTCCCGGCTACGAAAGCGGGATGATGTCTGATCCAAGCGGCACCACATCGATTGGATACGTCAAATGGACATGTAAATTGTGATTGGAATGAGGGGAAGATTGAAGGAAGTAGCGATTGTGGCGGTGATTCTATTAGTGTTATCTTTCGGTTATTTCGTCTTATCTCAACCCAGTCCATCTCAGGAGGGGGAATCCATTTTCATGGGGCCAACCACCACCTACGTTTTCGATTGTCCCTTACCGGAAGTTCCCCATTCTGTGCCAATCCTAAATGTCGAGAGAATTGATATAGACAGAAATAAGGCTATCGCTATCGCTAGGGGGGAGCCTTTCAACATGGCGGGAGAGCTGGATGCAATCCAAAGACCTTACCCTGATGGAGGCATTGCTATCGAGGTCAGGGCTGGCTTCGAATTCGATGAGAATGGCAAACTAATAGGATTAAAGGGAGACCATATGTTGCAATTGTTTTACGAGGGGCCCGTGGAGTATAATGGGCCTGGCTGGAGCGGTTATGATTACCCGCCGACCTTAT
>JAOUPD010000066.1 GCA_029880065.1 Hadesarchaea archaeon | reverse complement strand
GCGGCTGCGCTGATCATTGCACTGAGGGCAATCTACGAAGCTGCGAAGGGCAGGTAAACTCTGCCCTTCCTTTTTCTTTTTTTAAATCATGTTCGCAGAGTTACCCCAAGTTGCCTCTCGCTGACTAGGCTTACCCTAGCACCTCCCAAATATTCTTATCGCCTTTCCGATTTTCGACCCGTGCTTCCACCTGTAGTAAAATGGATATAGCAGCGACGACGCCAGCCACACCTTTCTGTTAAAATCCAGCTCCAGATGTTTATGTTGTGCCTATAGCAGGCCATGAAGAACTCCCAGTTGACGTTTTGTGAAAAAAATTTGTTTTGAGCGCACTCGGCGGTGGGCTTTATTCCTTTTTAAGGCGTTTTCGGAGCATGTACTTTAACCCTATTGGAGTTATGAGGGTAGTTGCAAAGGCCGTGAAAACGAGCAAGGACACGTGAACATCGGTGAGGATCCCAATCTCAAGACCAACCATTGCCAAGATGAGTTCCACCGTTCCACGCCCGTTCATCCCTATGCCGACGGTGAGTGCTTCTCTTTTTTTCAAACCGGTGAGATATGCTCCGCCGCCCGCCCCTATCACCTTTCCAGCTATCGCCGCCATGATGAGCACTATCAGGAACAGAGTGTGTGTTTCGAACACGCCAAAGCTCACGTGAAAAGCCACGCTTACGATAAATATGGGCCCCAGAAATCCGTGACTAAGGGTCTGAAAGCGCCTGCCCAAGTCCCGAAATGCTCCGCCCACGAACTCCTCTCGCACAAACAAGCCTGCTAGATATGCACCAATAATGAAGTGCAACCCCATTATCTGTCCGATGCCCGCAATGAGCAGACCCATGACGAGGGCAAACGTAAAACCTCTCGCCCCCGGGTGTACGAATAACTTTCCAACTCGTGGATAGATACGATAGCCGATAAACAGTGCGATTCCGAAGAAGGCCGCAACCAACGCCACTGTATACAACACGTCCAAAGGACCCACTATTCCCACTGTTATCGCCTTGATTACTACGGCGAGGATGATGAACGTGAAAATATTGTCAACCATCGCTCCGCCCATCATCGTATACCCCACTTTAGATCTCAGGATACCCAAGTCACCGAGTATCCTCACTTTAGTAACAAGAGAAGTACCCGAGATGGCGAGTCCCATGATAAGCGCTATCCAAAAATCGTGTGTAAAAAACCAGGTGATGAGCCACCCGAAAAGTAGAGGCACGAGGGTGCCTGCTATCCCCACTCCAAAAAAAGTCTTTACCCTCTTCCACAACTTTTTTGGATCGGTTATTAGCCCTGCGTAGAACATCAAGAAAAACATCCCTAACTTGGTAAGGATGTCAAAAGCTGGGGTCCATACAAAAATAGCTCCGGGGGGCCCAACAAGGCCCAAGAGCGACGGACCGATGACCAGTCCCGCTATGAGTTCCCCCAAAATAAGAGGTTGACCAAACTTTTCAAAAAATAGCCCAACACCCCACACCACGGCCAAAATAAAGATAATCGTGAAAATTATTTCCATTGATTCCCCGCCAACTTTTTTACCCCGATATTTTTCGTGGATTTAGCATAAATCACTTTGCACAAAAGCACAAACTTTCTCTTTACTCAAATCATGACCGAAGTTGTAACCTACTATCGAGCGGGTTTACCTCGGTTCATGACGAGCTCGCCGTCCACTAAAACTTGCCCGCGCCGCATGTCTTTGATGATGTCGAGATGGCTGGAAGCTCGATTTTTGCCGTGGTAGGCTCCGCGATTGTTGCCTATGGCGATGTGAATCGTGCCAAAAATCTTCTCGTCTATGATTATGCTGCCCCCCGTGTAAGCCGCGCCAGGATTTGTGCCTATGCCGAACTCCCCGATGCGGTCCTTTTCGCCCGTGTTCGCCTTGAGGAATTTGGTGAAGTTCTCCCTGCCACGTACCGCTTCGTAGCTTACTACCTTGCCCCCCCTGAACTTGAGTTCTAGCCCGTCAAGTTTTCCGAATCCTGGAATTGCGACCTTTTCAAACAATATTTTTCCATCCGCACTCGTCTCAAGCGGTGAAATGAAAACCTCACCTGCTGGGATGTTCACTCCAACGTCACCGCGCGCAATGTCTTCGTTAGAAATTATTCCATCGTCGACCAGCACTGGGCGGCCTTTTATTCGGAAAGTCAAATCCGTACCACCTGTCGCGGTTATTCGAACTTCATTTTTTCCCGCGAGCGCATCATGATAAAATTCGCAAAGTTTGATGAGCTCAGGCGTAAAAGTTTTCCGAATGCTGTCGAAAAAAATCCTCCTAAACTTCTTGACCGCGCAACCGTAAGCTCGAGCTGCCCCTGGGACGGGCCAGCCGAAGTATGCCCACCGGGTCCTCCTTCTATCAGTAATCTCGTGAATTTTTTCCCGAACAGGTGCCGTGAGTTTTACTTTCTCCGCGAGACCCATCGCCCAGTTTGGCTTGTCCTCTTCCCCGATGAAAATCAACGTATCCGCTCGCTTCGCTATCGCCTCCGCGAACGGGCTCATCTCACGCAGGGATTTTTCGGGGGACAGCGTGTATTTTATCTTCGCTCTCTCGGATGAGTAGCCGAGCAAGAGCGTGTGCGCGCCCACCCGCCAGCACTCCTCTTCAACTTTAAGGGCAAATTTTTCACAGCTTGAGTCAATGCGGTTGTAAACTATCCTTACGGCATCATACTTGCCATTACGCTTTTTCCCTATCCTCATCGAGCGCCTTACAAACTTCCTTGCCAAACTCCCCATTTCCATATCCGATAGTTCACCAGACATTTGGGCGCCTATTTAATTCTTGATTTCTAAGACTTAAATTCTCAACTTAGAACGGGACCAAGCGAGAAATCACGCACGCTTCAGTCGTGAGAAGCGTCATCGGATGTAGCTGACCTCTTCCTCGATGCCACTCGGCAGCCTGAGCCTAGGCGGCTTGAACCTGGGCAAAGTCGCCGCGTGCTTGTGGAGCTCTTCCAAATCCAGCTTGAACCCCAGCACATCGCTCAAAGCTCGGAGAACAGATTCCGCTGCCGCAACATCGAGCAGCCCTCCTTGGGTGGCGCCTAGCAGGCAAAATCCGCGCATGCCCCGCGCCGCAGCCAACCCAGGAAGCAGGCCATTCATCCCCACTATCATCCCGCTATCGAGAAGTTTCACCCCGTGCTCGCGGAGAATCTTAACCGTTTCAACATCCGACGCCGCCCCGACCACCTTCGCCTTTGACTCATGAGGGGAAAGAACATACGCAGCCATTGTGATCACAGTATCCGCGCCATGCTGCGCCGCTAGATCTAAAATCTCACCCGTGAGTCGGTACTGCCCCGCTGGCGAGGCCGCCTGGGCATCAGCGGTAGCGAGCAAGAGATCACGCTTTAACCCATCTGGCTTGCAGTAGGAGAGATCTACCTTCAACGTCTTAACCGAGCCATCGTCCCGGACGACCCACTCGGGGAAGTGCTCGGAATATAACTCAACAAATTTTTTTGCTCGAAGCTGGTGGATCAAATACTCGACTGCTAGCTTGCCTATGTGGGCTATCCCAGGTAAGCCTGCAACGAGCACTGGTTTCTTGAACCTCGGACGCTTCAAGTAGTTCACGCGTACGGGCATGGTTAGGTGTATGGGGGCTTCGCATTTAAATTTCATGGGGAGAAGTGGATTCGATTGCATGGAGCCAGTACCCGTGGGGAACGGCGAAATTCGAGTGTTGCCGCTTGCCTTCGAGAGCTTTGGTGTTCGAAGCATGGCCACGCTCGTTGAAACCGATGATGTCAAACTCGTTGTTGACCCCGGCTCTGCGCTCGGGCCGCGTTTTAAATTAAGCCCCCACGAGCGCGAGTACATGGCGCTTGCTCAGTCACGACAAGTCATCATCGACGCCGCGCGGGACGCCGATGTGCTGACGATAAGCCACTACCACTTCGACCACTACGTCCCCAGCTTTGAGGATTGGACATGGACTTGGAGCTCCCCAAAACTCGCCGAGCGTCTATACCGCGGCAAGCTGATCCTGGTAAAGGACATCCATTCTGATATAAACCTGAGCCAACGAAAACGGGGATATATGTTCCAGAAGCTCAACTCGAAAATCGCTAAAGAAATACAAGTCGCGGACGGCAAAAAGTTCGAGTTCAGCCGGACCACATTAGAATTCTCGAAACCTGTTTTTCATGGCGCGGCCGACTCACAGCTTGGATATGTGCTGATGCTGACGGTGCGAACGCCGGTGTGCTCGTTCATGCACGCCTCGGATGTACAGGGGCCGATCGACGAGGGGGCACTGCGGCTGATTTTGAAGCAACGGCCGAACCTGCTGGTGATAGGCGGCCCTCCGCTCTACCTCAAAAACTTCAAGATTGACGAGGAAAGCCTCGCAAATGCTCTCAACAACATGGTGAAAATAGTAAAGGCGATACCGCTGACCGTGATCGACCACCACCTTTTGAGATCACTTGACTACAAAGAATACCTAACACCAGTGTTTGCCGAAGCCGAAAAAAGTGGTCATCGCGTACTCTCGGCCTCAGAACTTGTTGGTCAAGAACCACAATTGCTCGAAGCTAAGCGAAAGGAGCTTCATGCACGGGAGCCAATAAAGCGTGAGCAGTACAAGCGCCTAAGCCGGGGAGATTTTAAAGGAGGTTTTCAGGAATAGCATCTCAAATAGATTTAGGAGTAATCTTCTCAGCGCCAGAGAACTACGCGGTTCAACTCCTTAAGCCGATGGAGCCGATCAAAGCTAATATTCCCCCAAAGATGCAAAAGTAAAAGCCATATGCGGCAGCTTCGGGCCCCCCAAAGGTGACGAAAGTCCAACCCCAACCAGCGATTGTTATTATCCCGCCAAATGGGAGCACATAGGCGATACCCCTCTTACCCGCCAGCAGCGCAATACTGCCTATCAACGCGAGGATGCCGCCGAGCAGCACGAGGTACACGTAAGTTGCAACTTCTCCAAAGATTGACGCCAAACTAGCCAAGTCCCACCCTGAAATGTTAAGGAGAGGAATCCAAGGTAAAAACACTCCAAATACGGCCAAGAAGCCACCAATCAGACCTAGAGCCGCGAGCGCTCTCATTATCATCCCCCACTACACTGACGTTGTAGCCAGCCACATTTAAGCCTACATACGCTCTGGCGCGACTATCCCAAGCAAGTTGAGCGCGTTTCGCAGCACTACTCGAACACAGTTCACTAGGCGTAGGCGGGCGACACGCAGCTCAGGTGTTTCAGCCTCGATCACCGGGGCCGCCTCATAAAATTTGTTGAAAGCCAGCGCGAGCTCGGCCGCGTAAATCGCGGGCATGTGGGGCTGCAGCTTCTCGCCAGCCTCACGCACGATCTCAGGGAACTTCGCCAGCAGTTTGATCAGGCGCTCCTCTTGGGGTAACTTGAAAATATCGCCTGGGTGCTTTCCGCCCCGGCGCTTCGCTTTGCGCAGGATACTGCAAGCTCGAGCGTGTGAGTATTGCACCGCTGGGCCGCTGTTGCGGTCGAAGTTGAGTGCCTCCTCCCACTTGAACGTGATGCGCTTCTCGGGGGAGTTACAAACCAATGAATACCGAACCGCTCCTACCCCAACCAACTCAGCGGCCTCACGCTTGAATCGCTCGCTCGCCTTTGGGGCGTGTTCCTCGACCACCACGTAGGCACGGGCTACCGCCTCCTCGATGACATCGTCAACGGAAAACCCAACCCAAGTGCCCTTGCGTCCGGAAAACCTGCCACTCGGAAGCCAGACATGCTCGTAAGCTAGGTGGTACGAGTTCTTGTGTTCCTGCTCCAGCCCGAGCGCCTTTATTGCGGTGAACACAACTTGCTGCGGGAACCGCTGCTCCGCCCCAACGACGTTAATCACTTTATCGGCTTGGCCAAACTTCCTGCTCGACCTGCCCCGCTGAACGGTCGTGTATGTCTTGGTGCCATCCGGGCGCTTGGAGTGTAATTTGAAAAGCATCCCTGCCTTCGCCCGCCCGAACTTCCAGAGCTGATAGGCAATGTCGCGCGCTGTATAAACGGCGGTACCGTCAGAGCGCACAAGCACCTTGTCCCCGATCCCTAAGTCTGCCATCCTCAAGACCAGCGTTCCAGCCCTATCGCCTGTGCCTTCGACCACATAAGGGGTTGCTCGCAGTCGCTCAAGTGTTTCTTTAAGCATCCCTGACCGCGCAATATCGCTTTCCCAAGTTAGCAAATCATAGCTTACACCCAGTCGATCGGTTGTCTTGAGGTTAGCTTCGACGCAGCGCTCAGCAAGTCGTCTCGCCCTGTGAACGGTGGGACCCTTGCCGCGCTCGAGCTGCGTGAGCACTTTCCTCACTTGCTGCTCAAATTTCGACTCCTCCCCCAGGCGTTTGTGCATGTCCGCATAAATCAATCCCAAAACATGATCAAACTTCGCACGAAGCTTTCTCTTAGTCAGCCGATATGCGAGCAGAGTCTC
>JAOUPD010000065.1 GCA_029880065.1 Hadesarchaea archaeon | reverse complement strand
TTCACCAAATCTCCGAGCAAGAGCGGTCTTTCCCACGCCCACGTTTCCCGTGATCAGCACGCGTTGGCTCGCTCGATCTTCGATGACCGACTTGAAAACTCGTGTAAGACAGCGGAACTCCTCATCACGGTGCACGAGGACGGGAGGCACGTAGTCGGGTAAGAGCTTGCTTGCATCGCGGAAAACCGATTCACGGCCAAGCTCCTCCTCAAAGATTTCTCCAAACACCGCTGACCCTTTTCAGATTTATCTTTCTTGTATCATTAAAGCGCTACCTAAGCCAGAAGCCAGATGTAGGCAGCAACCACGACCGCAGCGGTGAGAAGTGAGAAGACACACGCAACCCGGGACCAGCTCCAACCTCGTTTGTACCGCATGAATGAACCCGTTGCGATCGAGAGGACCACCACCCCCGCGCTCGCCACGGCAAATGCGGCTAATATTAGAAGTAACTCATAAGTCTCTCGTAAAGCCTCGATATCCTCGCCAGCCAATCGGCGAACGAGTTCAACCCCGAACAACGTGACTTGCTCCAGTCTAGTTTTGTCGACAGCGTCAAGATTATCCGCTAGAGTGTGGGTCGGCCAGAGGATTTCCCCGTGCTGCGGGTTGACCCAGTACACCCACGTTCCTGGAATGCCTGCGTGCGTGAAGCTCGCGTAGTCGCTGTGGCCCCCAACATCTTGTGCGTGCTCTGATTGTGCATAGAAGTCGAGGTTTTCTGCTAGCTCATGGGCATAGCTGTCCAACCACTCAGTTGTGGCTATCTCCCATGAGCCTCTGAGGCCGACACGTAGCCCGTTCTCAGGACCGGGGGCGATCACGTCAAAAACAACTGCGGCGAAGATTTTGTTATCGACATGCTCTTGCACGAATGCCGTACTTCCCAACAGGCCAAGTTCCTCACTTCCAAAGGTTGTGAAAAGGATGGTGCGGGGGAGATTTTCCATTGAGAGCACCCGAGCCATCTCGAGCACTACCGCGACGCCTGAAGCATCGTCGACCGCGCCGGGAGTCAGGACTGAATCGTGGTGTGCGCCAACGATGATAATTTCCTCGTTCTCGCCTAGCAATTTCGCCACAACGTTGCGAGATGTTGAGGGCTCAATCCTGGCCCTCAATCGCAACTCGACCTCAACTTCGCCCTGTTCCAAGAGCTCGATCAACCGCTGAGCGTCGCTGTCGGATATCCAGACCATTGGTGCGTTCGGAGGATTCGGCCATATTTCTGATACTGCCGGTAGACCTTCTCGATAAAAGATTACCGCGAGGGATAAGTCTGACAGCTCACGCGCTAACCTTTGGCTTGACACAAGGACCACGCGCTCGCGCAGCCGCTCGAGATTTTCGGGCAGCTCGGTCACGTGGGTAAGTTTTCCGACCACGTTCTCCGCTGGGGGGGAATAGACAACTGGCACGAAGGCTAAATCAATTCGTTCAGGTAAAGTAACGCGTAGCCAATTTTCCTCTATCATGTAAGAGTTCTCAATGGTGAAGTTTTCAACCCATGTTTTCAAACCATAGCTCCGGAATTCGTTCTCGATGTAGCTTGCGGCGATCGCTTCAGCCTCGGTGCCAGCAAAGCGTGGGGCGATGTTCGTCAAAAACTCAACATGTTCGTAGGCATTGTCCCCTGAGACTTCAGGCTGTTGGCCGCTGACTAAGGCTGGCGCGAGAACCACAGATACTAACAACCCAACTGTCACAAACGGGCCCACGACGGATTTTCTTGACAAACTCCTCGCCATCATCCTTTCGCTGGTGGTGTACCCCTGAATGCAATTTTTACCAATAAGGGAGTAACCAGCGTCGTCACGAGCACGATCATCACAGTTATCGAGAGCAGCTCCGGCCCGACGATTCCCGCCTTGATGCCGATTGCGGCTATGACGAGCGCTATCTCCGCGCGGGGCATCATCCCCACTCCCACGCGCAGCGAGTCCTTGCCACTGAAGCCACCTAGGAGGGCACCCATCCCGCACCCGAATACCTTGTCAAACATCGCTATACCAACCAATGCCAGTGCTAAGAGGCCAACGCCAGCCAGTGCTCCAAAGTCTGTACGTGCGCCCATCTCGACAAAGAAAAGCGGAATGAACAATCCATACCCAATCGTAGATATCTTCGTCCTCAACGATCCCGCCACGGGGGCTTTGCTGATCACCAACCCTACAATGAAAGCACCCGTGATCGCTGCGACCTTCACCTTCTCCGCGAGTGCGCCTATCAAGAAGACAAGGGCGAGGGCGATGGATAGGGTCACTTCTTCGACATGTAACCTGCCCACGAAGGTCAGCACGCGCGGCAGCGTTTTAAAACCAATGTAAATCACCGCCACGAAGAAAATGGCGATCAGCGCTAAATTTTCCGCGAGCCCGAGGAAAGTAAGACCTCCGAACGCGAGGCCCGCCAGCACGCTGAGGATGATGATCGCAATGATGTCGTCGATGACCGCCGCGCCAAGTACGGTCATGCCGACGCGAGTATGAAGCCTGTGGACATCCATGAGCGTTCTGACCGTAATACCAACACTGGTCGCAGCCAGAACGGCTCCCATGAAGGCCGCCTGCATGGGAGTCCAGTTGGACACAAACGCGACTCCGAATCCAAGCAGGAATGCAGTTATGACTCCAGTTATGGCGACCAATGTTGCGGATTTCTCGGACTTCTTGAACTCCTCTACGTCTATCGACAGGCCAGCCAGAAAGAGTAGGAGGATTATCCCGATATCCGCAAACACGCTCACGAACTCCCCCGCGGGCGAGTTGAGGTCTATGAAAAGAGGAACCCCGAATAGTTGCTGTGATATCCAGCCAGCCACGAATGGGCCGATCATGATCCCAGCAATCAACTCACCAAGCACGCCCGGTTGCCTGAACTTCGCCGCAATCACTCCACCTAGCTTCGCCACCACGAGGAATATTGCCAGATATAGGAGCACAGATGAAATCTCGACCGTCATGTTATACGCCTACCTCGGCGCGCGGTATAGCTCTATGATATCGCGCAAGCAGATAAGCCCTACCAGGAGATCCTTCTCGACGACTGGCAAGTGGCGGAGCTTGTGTGCTGCCATCAGATTAAGGGCCTCTTGGATCTTCATGCTGGGAGCCACGGTGATTGGTCGCCTCGTCATGATCTCACCCACGGTGCTGGCGGAGCGCTTCATGGCTTGCTGTATCATCGCATGCCCGACCGTCACATGGCGTAGTGGAACTTGAAGTACGTGTAGCACATCGCTCTCGGTTACTATGCCGAGGAGCTTTCGATTCTTGTTGACGACTGGAAAACAATCTTCGATCTGCCCTCGTAAGCGCTCCAGCAGGCCCTCTATTGAAGTATTGGGGGTAACCGTTCGGGGTCTTCGATTCATTACCTCTTTAACTTTAGTCTCCATCAGGCTCTTAGGGTGGATCGGCTCCGGATTTTGACCCCATTTTTGTCTTTTCAAGTCCATATTAACTCCGTATCAAGCTAGCACCCGAGCTTAAAATGTTTTAGCCAACGTGTGCAATTGTTGTAACAAAAATTTAGAGCTTATTGATCACGTAAAACAGCGGTTTGTTTGAAAATCTATAAGTCAGTGGCAGCGCTATAATGGATTCGTTGAGGTGAGCAATGTTGATGGATAAAAAGACGATTTTTTTAATCGGGATAGTTGCGGTTCTGGGCCTCCTAAGTTTTGCGGTAGATAATAATGTGGTGAGATTTTTCGCCGACCTCAGAACTCCGATTCTAAACGATTTCATGATTTTGGTGACGGATTGGCTGACTGTTGCCGTTGTTGCGATTTTAATACCAGTTTTGCTGCTTTGGGCTTGGGGCAAGAAAAAGTGGGTTCCGCCGTTGGTTTTGAGCGTTGTGGTCGCGGTAGGGCTAACCTATCTATTCAAAAGCGTTTTTGCGGTACTGAGGCCCGAATTAGGGCTCATCGCTGCCGCAGGTTTTTCATTCCCCAGTGGCCACACGGCGACCGTTTTTTCGGTGACACCCGTTCTCAATAGAGGATTTCCCAAACTGAAGTGGTTTTGGGTTGGATTTGCTTGCCTTATTGGATTCACTAGACTCTATTTGGGTGTGCACTACCTTAGCGATATCATATTCGGGGGGCTGCTTGGATATTTGGTTGGTTTATCCATAATCTATTTAGGGGCAGAAAAATGGGAAAAATGGAAATGAGAAGGCAGCTGTTTCACGCAACGGTGGGTATTGCGATAGTTGCTTTGATATATCTTGATGTGTTGAAGTGGTGGAGTCTGCTGGCAATATTAGCGGCAGGCTCGGTTTTAATCCTCTTGAGCAGAAAGTACAGGGTTCCCATCATATACTGGTTCTTAAAACGTTTTGAAAGACCGGAGGTCATGGAAATTTTTCCGGGCAAGGGGTCCTTTTTCTTCGTCCTTGGGGCTTTCGTTGTCGTTTTGATTTTTGACAAGTCAATCGCAATGGCGTCGATAATTATATGCGCATTGGGGGACTCCCTGTCTCATCTGGTTGGAAAGTGGGTGGGCAGGGTGAAACACCCTTTTAGCAATACCAAGTTTATAGAGGGGCATATCGCTGGCGCCATAGCCGGTGCCTTGGGCGCGATGTTATTTGTCTCGCCCCTAACAGCTCTCGTTGCTGCATCCATCGCGATGTTCGTAGAAGGCATAGACGTTGAATTCAGGATGAGCTGGATACTCGATGATAATCTCATAGTTCCTCTAACAGCTGGAATTGTCATGTTTTTGATTGGGTCTATTGGGTTCTAGGGTCTTGTGGGCCCAACATAAATTTTAAAGACTTAGCGCACCCAATAAAACCGCGTGTCCATGCCAGCCCCTAAAAAACCTGAGAAATACGAGGTGCCGAGCTGGAACTTTATCTACGAGCTCTGCATTCAGGTCGCGGACCAAGTCAGGCGCAGCGGTTATAAGCCCGATTTGCTTGTGGCGGTATCCCGGGGCGGGTGGATTCCTGGAAGAGTTTTGTCAGACTTACTTGAGAATCCAAACATCGCCACCATCAAGGTCGAGTATTACGTCGATATCTACAAGACGCACACCAAGCCGAAGATTACGCAGCCCCTTCCCATCGATGTCAAGGGAAAAAAAATTTTGTTGATTGATGATATCTCAGATTCCGGAAAAAGCCTCAAGCTCGTTAAGGAGCACTTGGCCGAGCAAGGCGCGGCGGAGGTCAAAATCTGTACACTTTACTATAAGCCGTGGTCAATTCTAACCCCGGATTTTTTCGTGCGCAGGACAGATGCTTGGGTCTGTTTTCCTCACGAGATATTCGAGACGGTGAAGAAGATATATCTGAAGCTGAAGGGACAAGGCAAATCACAGGATGAAATCGAGGCAGAACTCGTGCGGATAGGCATAAAGCCCTCCATAGTTAGGAAGTTCATTTCGCAGGTAGCCGAGGGGATCGTAGCTGACGCTTGAGGGCAGCGCCTTGGGTGCGCAGGAACTTCGCGAGCCCCTCGATATCCTTGACATCCCTGCGGAGGAGCGCCTTAAGCTTCTGCCGAAATTCAACTACGGGCTCCACCCCAAGTCTATTCAGGTGCACGACGCAGAACTTTGCGAGTTTATCACCGGCACGATCAAAATCGGTTAAAACTATAATTTGTTTGAAGCCAGCCAAACTCTCAAGGAAATTCAGCAGGGTTTTACTGCTGTTCGATACCCTGAAAATCTGTCCTTTTATGTTGAGTTCACGTAGGGTTCCTTCGTCATCCACTCCCTCTACTAAAATTGGCACGCCTGCACTAGCACTTTCTCTCAGCTCATTGAGAAGTTCTTCTACTTGCTCAGACGTTTTCTCGGTGAGCAACGGCACTCCGTCCTAAATTCATATTTTCACAAAATTATTTGGGCCCCTTGTCGCTGATCCAGAGCCCCCTCCTCAAGCACTGTTTGCAGACGTTGATATCACGCATGAAGCATCGTGAGCAGACCGTAGAGCCGCACACACTGCATCGATAAACATCGGTGCTCGTCCGTCCACATAGCGCGCAGACACCGGCGACTTTGCCCATTTTATACCCAAATAGACTGACACATCAAGTGATTAAACGGTTACCATTACAAACATGGTCGCTCGATAGCAGTCGTTTCAATTTTTCATTAGAGTCAAATTCCCTAGTGTTTGAAGAGGTTCCCGTGCAGCAGCTCTAGTAAGGCCTGCTTTTAAATCCGAGCTTGTATCCCGCGAAGTTCGTTGCTATGTGGATTGGGGGGGTTATGATGAGTATTGTCAAGATTACCTCCCAGCTCGGTAGGGTCACCAGACTTGTTAGGAGCAAGGCGACGAGTACAAAGCCGAGTTGATCCAGACCCGGCGCTGCATCGCCACGCTTGAGGCCGAGCCTGCGCTTGATGAAACTCCCGAGCAAATCGCCTAATAGTGCGCCTAGGGCGAGCAGGAAGCCGAGCAAAAGATAGTGTGAGAAATCTTCGGCAATAAGGCCTTGAATTAGTCCAACCATGGTGCCGGTCGCGATGCCGGCAACGAGCCCACC
>JAOUPD010000064.1 GCA_029880065.1 Hadesarchaea archaeon | reverse complement strand
CAAAGATAGCCCCTTATCCATTCACCACAAAGGGGCTGAATCTGGGATATTTTGAGCGCGGGTACAAGCGCTACCAGATCATCGACACGCCCGGGCTGCTCGATCGACCGCTGGAGGAGCGTAACCCCGTCGAGCGGCAAGCCATAGCCGCGCTTCGCCACCTCGCGGATGTCGTGGTTTTCATGCTGGACCCATCTGGAACCTGCGGTTATGATTTCGTACGCCAGCTTCACCTGCTTGAGGATATCCGAAAGACATTTTCGAACGTCATAGTGGTGATAAACAAGACTGATTTGCTCGATGAGCAGCGGGTGCAAGAGGTTCAAGAATTATGTAAAGAAGCCATTTTCATATCTGCAGCGACGGGCCAAGGGGTACCAGAGCTCGAGAAGATTAAAATCTAGAAAGGAGTTTTGATGATGAGGAAGATGACCGAAGTCGGAAAATTAAAGGAGGGGCGCTTTGTAATTATCGACGGCGAGCCCTGCCGCATCGTGGGCTTCTTCTCCCCAGCGCCCAAGAAGGATGAGCACGCGGAGGTGAAGGTCGGCGCGATAGGCATTTTCGACTCCCAGAAGCGAAGCATGATTCGCCCTGCCAGCGCCAAGGTGGAGGTGCCGATAATCGAGCGGGGCAGCGCCCAGGTGCTCGCGGTCGTGGCGAACAACGCCCAGCTCATGGATTTGACGACTTGTGAGATATTCGAGCTTCCTGTCTCCATGGCACTCCGCGGTGAGGTTCGCGAGGGCGTAGCGGTCGAATACATTCAGGCTTTGGGTCGAAGGAAAATTGAGCGGGTAAGGGGTTGAAAGGTGAAAACATCGTTGCGGGATAACCGCGAAAACGAATGTCGAACTACTTCAGACCCAGCCTTCTCTCAAACTCTGGCAGGAGCCATTCAATTGTTGTAGTATAATTGTTATGAGTTATTTTCAGCTTCAGTTTTCCTTTGTCTGCCATCCTCCGCATTACTGAAATTGTCTTATTTCCGATTCCGACATCTCCAAAATGCTTCTCTCGCATCAAATAGTCGGTCACCCTTCCACCATTTGCTTCAATGAATGTAATTATTTCATCTTCAGACGACATTCTTTTCACCCCATTCTGACATTTGATAATCACAGCCATTCCGCTCCAACCCACTTATTTTTCAGTAGAGCTACCGCTAACCAACAAGAACAGCCCCCAGAACCTGTCCATCTAATAGCGCGATGGTCTCTCTGATCGGTGCTTCTGGAAGCATTCCCTGCAATAAATAGGTCTGCCCTCGGTCGGCTTGAAAGGAACCTCGCACTCCTTGCCACAATCGGAGCATGTCGCCTTGTGCATTTCGCGTGGTCCAAACCCTCTGCGGCCACCAGACCTATAGTCGTTTGCCATTTCCTAACACTCCTTTTTTTCTCGGACACGGTTAGAAAAAACAGTTTAGCTGTTTATTCTCAAGATCCTCCATGAGAGACCTAACGTGTCCTTGCCGCATTGGACTTGGATGCTTAAATATGCCACGGTTTCCGTTTGTTAGGGGTAATACTGGCGAAAATCATGTGATCTTAATGGTGAAGGAATTAATCGAAGTTAGGAAATTGACATAGAGATACGGAGATTTGAAAGTTTGTAGAGAATGTGGTTATGGAAAGGGTTGGATGTGGCACCCTCCAGTAACCGAGGTCAAAGAAATCAAACTCACCGCAGAGGGAGAGAAAAAAGTAAGCGAGGCGTTAGTCGAGCTAGCTTCGATTAAAAAGAAACCGGGGGATGCTTCGTTGCGACGGCTACTTATGGGACACCTTTCGCTGGAGAAATCCGCGTATTGAGGGATTTTAGGGATAAAATTCTGTATGGTGGTCAGATGGGTCTTTCGTTTGTCAAATTTTACTACTTGGTTAGCCCAACCCTCGCCAATTTTATCGAACGCAGAGATGCCCTACGCTCAATTTTACGTCGTATGCTAGGGACGATAACACATATTTGTGCTATAATCTTAAAAGGAAAATCTCGTTACCAACTTTCTTAGATTGATGCCAACTCGCTGCGCCATAGGATTTAAGCCCGAAGATCTGTCGCAAATTCCGGCAACCATTGGAATTCGAGCGTGGTTTCCGCGGACCGCGCGTGGCCGGGCTTAAGTGAAATCCCTTCACTTGATCGACCTCCCGACCACGCGTAAATGTTTCAGTAACTTTTAGGAGTACTTTTCAGACTTTAGGGGCAGAAGTCACTTTAGGAGCAAAGCCTTTGAGGGAAGGTTGCTTATAAGCAGGCAAAAATCACTTTAACGACAGATTAGCGGTGGGTGCGGATATCTTAACCCGTTCAATTGGATAACGACAGGATTTGACTTTAGATTGTCAGCGGCGTTTGGTGATTACAACAATTTCCTCGCGGAACTTCTTGTTCGGCACGATCATGAGACGGTTATCAGAGGTTCGGACCTTTGTCACCGTGAGGGTCATCTCCACTATTTTCCCTTTTCTACCCCCAACCTCTACCTCACTGCCGATGTTGATCAGTTTGTCGCCTATGAGTGAAATGCCTGCGAAGAGGTTCGATATCCAGATATCCTTTATGGTGAACAAGAAGACCACGGTGATCACCCCAAGTGTGAGAGCTATCTCGACCAGAGCTTGGATTATTCCCCACAAGTAGAGGAGGTAAAATGCTAAGCCAATTATGAGGATTCCTGTAAGAGTGTTTGCCAATAAATGGTGCCCCGTGAGTTCGCGAAGCTTCCGCTTGAATATCCCGCCAAGCACCAACCTAAAGGCAATCACGACCACTATCACCACGAGCGTGTACACGAGCCTTTGATCGACCATCATATCCACTTTTTTCTCCTAAAATAAATTAACATTAATATACCTACACCAACCATCACGAGCAAAATTAGAGGATAACTCCAAGGCAACCCGAGTTCCGGCATGAAGGCAAAATTCATCCCATAAATGCCCGCGATGAAAGTCAAAGGAATAAATATCGTGGCGATAATCGTCAAGACCTTCATGACTTCGTTCATTTTATTGCTGATGCTCGAGAGGTAAATATCGAGCATCCCGGAAACCATATCTCGTAACGTCTCCACTGTGTCAATCACCTGAATCGTGTGATCGTAAACATCCCTGAGGTAGAGCTTGGTGGACGCATCAATCAGCGATGATTCTCCTCTTTCCAGGCCGCTGATCACCTCTCTTAATGGCCAGACCGACTTGCGTAAGAATATCAGCTCTCTTTTTAAATTGTGGATTGCCTGTAATGTTTCTGGTTTTGGTTTGGCTACCAACTCTTCTTCTAGGAACTCTACCTTTTCTCCAATTTTTTCCAAGATTGTAAAATAGTTATCAACAATTGCATCCGTCAAAGCATAAGCAAGGTAATCGGCCCCCATTTTTCTTACGCGACCCTTATCGCTCTTGATTCGCTCTCTAATTGGGTTAAAGACATCTCCCATTTTTTCTTGAAAAGAGATGACAAAATTCGAGCCGAGGACTAAACTTATCTGTTCTATAATCATCTCGTTGCTCTTCTCATCGTAATAAAGCATTTTCAAAACGATGTAAATGTAGTTACCAAAATCCTCCATTTTTGGACGTTGGTCGGTGTTTAGGATGTCTTCAAGCACAAGAGGGTGCATTCCAAAACAATCACCGAGCTGTTTCACAATCTCCGGCTGGTGAACGCCATCCACGTTTATCCATGTTACGGTCGGTTTATCTTTAAAGGGAAAACATTCCTCGACAGTTTCTGCTTCCTTCTCTTGAAATTGCGCTTTATCATAGTCAATGATTGTAATTCTTACCTTTTCTTCCCTTTTCTCCCCTACATGAACAAGAGCCCCTGGCGGAAGACCAACTTTTTTTGACCTTTTTCTGGTGAATTTTTTCATATTGCCTACAATGAGTAATCTACATTTTTTGTTAATTAGCTTATTGACGTATGTACATTAATGCTACCCGAAGAAATCGCCGGGATCATGGATTTTAGCCCATTAAGCTTAAAACTCACTTATTCCCTTCTGCCCCCGCTCCCGGGTCACAACTCGTTCAAATGTGTAGGTGGGTGGCTTTCTGATTCGCACGTATTCCAGCTGATTTTCATTGAGGAGCTTCAAGGCGCTCGAGGTTATCGAGGGGGCCACTAGGATGCCTCGGACGCGCTTTCCGAGTTTTTTGCTCAGCTCATCCACGTAGCGCTTGAGCTGGCTTGCGCTGGCGAGTTCGGCCCGCCGACGCTTGAATTCTATCGCCACGCCATTTCCATCCCGGTCGACGCCGTAGAGGTCAACCATGCCGTACTTCGTGAGCTTCTCCCGCTCAAGTGGCCTGAAGCCCGGCTCGATCAGGCTCGGCTCGTTGGACACAAGGGTGATTAGGTCCCGCTCCGACCCGACGAGGTGGAGTTCCTCCCGGTCGACGAGTTCGAATGACGCGGCCAGCTCCAGACTCTTGAACAGGATCAGCAGCTGCTCCTTCGGCCGCTTCCGTTTAGAGATGAGTTGCAGGCCCTTCCCGCCCAGGCGCACGCTCGCCTCGCAGCCGGGCGGGTTCCAGTTCACGGGCTCCCGCTTCTTCTTCTGGTGGACGAGCAGGGCCCCATCCGGCTTGAGCATCACCACACGCTCGCCTTCGGGGAGCACCGAGCCGGCCCGCCCGACGTAGTTGACCACGCAGGAGCCGACTAGCAGGGCAAGCCGCTTGTCCCTTATCGCCGCTGCCAGGAGTTCCTTCGCGTCCTCTAAGCTGGGGCCAATCAAAACCGTCAATTTCAAGCCTCACGCCACTCACGGGCATTTCATTTTTGTCAATCGAAGAAATAAATCAAATGGAAAAGCAATTGAAGATATTGAATAGACTAAACCTGCTTTCCACCTTTGAATGTCGCCCACTCGCCTTTTCCTAGCCAGCCCTCATCGAAGAACAGCCATGTCAGCCGTGGCGTCGTTTTGGAAATCTCCTTTATCGCTCGAATTACCAATTTTCTATCCCGGGCGCTGTCGTTGACCTTTGTGAATCCCCACAGCGCTCCGCCTGTTTCCCTCCAGAGTTTGATGTTTTCGTACGCCCATCTGTGTCTCGCGTTGTGCCTGTCAGCGATCTTCAGTATTCGTTCGAACTCCTCGGCGGTTACGGCCTCCTTCACCCGATAATGAAGCGTCCGCCCCATTCATCCCGCCGAGAGTTTGGGTGGAGGTTGTTTATAAAAAGGAAAAGTTAGATTGGGTCATTTTATTCACCACTTGTTTTACTTGCCGCTGAAACAAGTTCTATTAACTCCCGCGTGAATCAATAGCGGGGAAGGGTTGAGCGAATGATCGAGATAGTCGTGCTCATCATCGGGCTGTTGATCGGCATTTTTTTAACCTACACATACCTCCGAGGGCGGCTGGCTGTGCAGTTCGAACGATGGAAGGCCGAGTTCGAAGAAAGGATCAGACGAGAGGTACTCGAGCGAAGCCGAGCGGTGCTTAAAGGCAGGATTGGCGAACAACTCGCTCCCTTGCTACCGATGTTCAAACACGAGCCGGCCGATGCACGGTTCATAGGTTCACCGGTGGACTACTTGGTGTTTGATGGCTACAAGGAGGGGGACCCGAGAAGAATCATATTTCTCGACGTCAAGACCGGTAAAACTGCAGCTCTGAGCCCGGTCGAACGAAAGCTCAAGCGCGTGGTCGAACAGGGAAAAGTGGAATGGGAAACGCTCCACACAGGCGCGCTTGATGAAGAGGCTGAGAAGTAAAGTTCGGCTATCCTTAAGCAAATTCTCGGCTTTCCCATTCATCCGGTGTGTCCATGAGCAACCTTTATTACCTTTGGTTTTCACAATAGCCAGCATTGATTGCGGGGATAAGAATGAAGGCTTTTAGAGAAAACGTGCTAAACGTGTTATTTATAAAGTCGCAACAACAGTGTGTTTGTTGGTTCCTTTAAGGAGGTGGAGAGTATGAGTTCTAAGTCTGTCCGGGTTGCAATGAGAATTTCAAAACTGCTTCACGGGCCCGTGCGTTGTCCCTATTGTGGTAAGCCTGCGCATACGGTAGCAATAGAAGGTGGGCAGGCTGAGTTATACTGCCAGAAATGCGGGACGTTCGAAGCCTCCGTGGGGAAGCTGAAGCTTTTTCGGCGTTAACAATCTAAACGAAAGCTGCCGGAGTTACTCCGTGGCAGAATCACTAAGATCGGTTGAATGCGCAGCGGCACAAAAAAGTTCCACAAAATGGGCGGTTATTCGGCAAGTTAAGAAACGTGGCCGGGGCATAGTGCATTCGTTAACATTCTAACGGCTTCATCGACACTCAAAACGTCCGTGTCGAGGGATAAACTTGCTTTTTCGGGTTTCTCGATCTGGTTGTAAATAATGCTGACGGCCTTTTCCTCTATCTGCTCTTTTCTCAGTCTGTTCCTCTCCAGGCAAGTCTCTAAAGAACAGGTAACATAAACTGTGAAAACCTCCTCCCCCTTCTCATCAGCAATTTCTCTGATTCTGTCCCTCCACTCTTTCCTGTAGAAAGTTCCGTCTAGGATTAGATATCTGATTCTGCCCG
>JAOUPD010000063.1 GCA_029880065.1 Hadesarchaea archaeon | reverse complement strand
GCTCGCCAAGCAGCTAAATGTTGAGGTAAGCAGTTGGGAACAGGCAAAGAAATTCGACATCGGGCCGGAGCACCAAATAGGAAAGCCATCAATCCTCTTCACGAAGGTCCAAACCGACAACCCATCCAAACCCCTGAAACCACGGGTCTCGATCAAGGATTTCGAAAATCTCGACATTCGAATCGGCAGGGTAACAATGGCAGAAAAAATTCCCGGCTCTAAGAAACTCCTGAAACTCGAGCTGGAACTCGCTGGAGAACGGCGCACGATCGTGGCTGGAATTGCTGAGCATTACTCACCGGAGGAACTCATCGGCAAGCAAGTCGCAATCGTCACCAACCTCGAGCCGGTGAAGCTAATGGGCGTGAAATCTGAAGGGATGCTCTTGGCCGCCGAGGATGAGGGAAAAATCTCCATCTTGACCGCCGACAAACCAGTCAAGCCGGGCGCCAAGGTGAAGTAGTTGCTCCACATCGATATGCACGTGCACACTTCGCACTCTTACGATGGGCTCTGTTCCGTGGAAGATGTCGTGAAAGCAGCGAAGGCGAAGGGACTGAACGGCATCGCGATCACCGATCACAACACCATCCGTGGGCATGTTGAGGCAAAGAAATTCTCCAAACACGATTTCATAATCATCCCAGGCGTGGAAATTTCGAGCGCTGACGGCCATATCCTTGGGCTCGGGGTCAACGAACTCGTGCCACGAGAGCTATCGGCCATAGAAACTGTCAAAAGAATAAAAGAGCAGGGGAGTATCGCCATCGCCGCCCACCCATTTGCGCTTGGGCGGAAGTCAAACCTAGTTCACAAGGCGAAGTTTGATGCAATCGAGGCGTTCAACTCCCGCGCCCTTTTTTTCAGCAACCCTCTCGCGCGAAGATTTGCCGAGCGAAACCGATTCCCCATGACCGCGGGCTCTGATGCCCATCACTGCGACGAGATAGGCCTAGCTAGTACAACTTTAAACTGCAAGCCAAACGTCGATTCAATCTTAGAACAAATTAGAAGGGGAGAGACATCGATTTCGGGACGGACTCTCCCCCTTTTAAGTTTCCTGTGGAGGGTCTTCCAGAGGATCCCCCGCAAGAGATATGAGCGATAGGCGAGAGCGGCCCCGAAAGGCCGCCCCGCCTGACACCCCTTTGGAGGCTGGACTGAGGAGGTGGGGTGACCGTGAGTTGAGTTCACCTCTTTCCTTTCGAATATTTCATCAAACCTTGAAATCCTCCAATATTGGTCATAACCCAATCGTGAATCATCTTACGGACGACCTCGCTGCGGTTGCCACCGTAGCCGGTGCCGATGAGGTCGTCTATAACCTTGAGGTAAATACCGTCAACGAAAACGCGAACTTCGGCTTTTTTTTGGACCATCATTCAGCCCCCATTTACCATCCAGCTACAATCCATCTATAATCCAGCTGATATTTAAGGGTTTCGAATGGGGGTTTTGTAAACTTAGCGGGGTCTGATTTTGATGAGAAAGGTACGGTTAACTTATTGGGCTTAAAATCGTGGGGTGCAATGGGGCGAGTAATACGGAAGAACCTGTAGAAAAATTTATCATTTTCTAAAATGGTACAATAGCGTCGATTATTTGCGACCAGTCAATTTCGTAGAAAAGTTGGAACTGCTGGCTCTGAACGGTGTGGAAAGTTCCTTCGTTCCCACTAACCCTGAACCAGAGCAGGTAATAATGGAGCAATTCGCCATTTATCGAAAAGGATGTTGAAATTGATTGATTGGGGAGCAACGAACCTATATATTGTGTTTGTTGTTCTGTGATTGTTGATCCTTCATAAAGTCTTGCAGTAACCTGAACTCCAGTTGCATTAGCAGTTCCTTTATTCTTAACCGTAACATCCAAATCGATCCTAATCCAAGTCCCGCCCAAAGTGAAAGCAGAATTAAAATCGTAATTGGTGAACTCCACATCAGGATATGTCGTTGGCTCTGCCCCATCGCCCCCGCTAGTTCCAATCACCCGATCAATAAAAGCTCTGATTTGTGGCCAGAAGATTATGCTCAGCGCGATCAAGAAAACTAAAACAACCACGCCTGCTATTGCCTTTTTTCCAGTCCCACCTCCACTTTTGGCCCGATAAACTGGGGGAGGAACGGTTGCTGGAGGCACTTTTTCTATGATTCGGGTTCCGCATTCTGGACAGAACTTGGCCCCAAGCTTAATCTCAGTGCCACATTCGGGACAGTAGGGCACGGCTCAACCTCCACTTACTACTCGAAGTTATAAGTTTAAAACAGTGAGGTGCGGCGCATGAGGGGGTGTAATTGACTAACCCCACTTAAGTTAACAGAACCGAGTTATCTAAATTCATCGCTTTCTAGATTTTTTTGATTGTTTTTCCCACCAGAGTGCAATCGAACCAAAAACTACTATGGCTACTAAAACAGGAATAAGCCAATCCAATTCCATATTTTCACCTTGAAAAGATTTGATTTATATCTTATAAATTTCAACTCTCAGACCCCGACAAGTTTACAGAACCCGATGGAGGGGGCTTTGCCCATAGATAGAATCTTTCACACAAATTCGCTTGTTTGCACATAAATTCAAAGGCGTGGCGGGATCGCACCGTCGCGCCTCACGGTTTTAAAACCTGAAATCCGACTTATGATGGGAACACATTGCCGAGGAGAAGATTTTACCAGCGGAGGAAACCATACCAAGGCAATGTTTGTTCTTATTGCGGCAGAAGATTTACTGAATTGCCCTATCAATGCAAATACTGTGGCGAAAGATTCTGTTCCAACCATCATTTACCCGAGGCGCATAAATGTAAAGCATTGCCTTCACGGAGTTGGAGTACATACGCAGGTGAGCGAGGGGAGCGAGAGCCTGTTATTGTTGAGGGGCCTCCGACTTGGGTACCTGCGCCGGATAAACGGTTTCCTGTGCATAGAGTTCATAAAACTATTAGGAAAATCGGCAGGGTACTAGGAGGAATCGCAGCTCTGGCAATCATTCTAGTAATTGGGTTGCTTATTTGGGCCGTTTTCATTCCTTGGCTAGGTACATTTGTGGAAACATCTGGAGGGGAATCATCGATAGATGTTTCTCAATTAGAACAAGAAACATTCAATCTCATAAACCAGGAAAGAAGCAAATATGGTCTCGCCCCTGTTTCATGGGACGATCAAGTTGCGGAGGTGGCTAGGGAACACAGCAAGGACATGGCGCAAAATGACTTTTTCGCACACCAAAACTTAGAGGGGCAAAACGTCGATGGCAGACTGACCGAAGGCGGAGTCAGTTTCTTTTCCTGTGGCGAGATTATTTTAGAACAGAGTGTAATAGAAAGTGAGACTACAACTTGGATTTTCTTCATACCTATCACCTCCACAGATTACAAAACCCAAAGCGAGTTAGCACAAATTGCTGTTAGTGGATGGATGGCAAGCTCAGGTCATAGGGCAATAATTTTAACCTCAGGATTTAGTGAAGCGGGGGTAGGGGTTTGGGTCGATTCAGACGAAACAACGTATTATTTTACTGGAGATTTTATTGGTTAGCCCCGGGGTTCTGTTACATTATCGGGGCGTGATTAAATAACTTTGTTTAGACTTAAGCGAAGATAGTTGATCAAGTTTTCATTTGAGTCGCTATTTTGTTTCCAAACTCCTTGCATTTAGGGAGCTCGCCCTCCAGAATTGGGCCCTTCATCCCTTGAACTTTTATTGATAACCCTGGGGCCACCAGCTTCAATCCTGGAACCTTTTCGTTTATTCTTTTCTCCATTTTCTGCACCGCTTTTTCGAAGTTTCCCCCTAAATATGTGTCAAAAACAGCCCCCATTTTTCCCTTCAAGTTGAGTTTCCCAAGTTTATCGATAAACTTCTTGATACCTCTGGTTGGTCCGCCTAAATGATTCGGAGAACCCACCAAAATCGCGTCATAACCGGGGATCTCGTTGAGGTCAACTTTTTTGAGTTCACTGAGGACTGTTTCTATCCCTTTAACTTTTTTCAGCCCTTCTATGATTGTTTCCGCTACAAATTTAGTGTTACCGTACTTTGTTTCATAAACGACAATAACTTTCGCCAATACATTTACCCCCTACATTAAAATTTTACACTACAAATACAATAACATTCTCATTGAATTTAAAATTTTGCATTAAAAAAAATGAAAATTTTGCGTTAAAAAGATGTTTTTTTGTGTTAAAAAGGTTTTTTTTGTGTTGAATAGGTAAAAATTTATAATCTTGGACACCCCAATACTAATCTGCTGGATGTGAGGGGAGAGTGGCTTTGCGCCGTAGCAGATTCGAAATTATTGGAGAAATTCTTTCTCTTGCCACAGATGGCGCAAAGAAAACTTCAATCGTTTATCGTGCCAATTTAAACTTTAATGTTGTCAACAGATACCTGGATTTACTCATTCAAGAGGGCTTGGTAAGTCCCGCCGCAGGCTCATCGGGGAAATTTAAAATCACGAAAAAGGGACTTGAGTTCATGGAAGCGTATAAAAACTTAAAGACTGTAGCGAAGAACCTATAGACGACGCTTTTGTTTCTCGACTGGCAATGTGAGAAAATTAGAGCCCGAATCAGTTATTTTCACACTCTTTATGATGAGGCCGGTTTGTGTGAGGAAATCCAAGACCTCCTCCAACTTGTCATCGTGCAAGTCGACCGCATCCGCGACCTCCTTAACATTGCGCGGCTTGCCCGTCTTCAATAATTCCAAAATCTTATCGGCGACATCGGCGCCCGTACGTCTAGTTGGCGCTTGTTTACGTGTCATCCTGCTCGACCAACCTGATTCCTTTCCAAATTTCACACATATTCTCAGTTGTAACGAAGGCATATATAGATTATTCAAAAATTATATAAATTAACCTCGGAAATTGAATTTCTATACCTCGTTACTGAGTTGAGTTTCTGAACAGAAAATAGATTTGAGCGGTAAATCTAAATAGTTGCAACACCAAAATTTTTATTGGAGTAATGTTTGGTAGGCTCAAAAATGAGTGGAGCCAAGAAATTTTGGAAAGTGGTTGAAAACAGCAGGTTGTTTCGCCCGCCTAGAACTTTCTGGAAAGATATCAAAAAAAGCAAATTGTTTCGCCTGACGAGAAGCGGCTTTATGATTTTACTTGCTTTTTTCGCACTATTAAGTTTGACAGCAATAATAGGCGTGTCTTCTGCGCATTCGCTTCCCGTCGAAGAGGAGAATGTTATCACATTATCCAGATATCAAAATGTGAGTGAATATGATTACATCGCTGGACTCAAGCCTAATGAAATCTATGAAAATCGATTAACGCTAAGTCCTGGTGAGGGAATTCTCTACCTCAACGTAGTCGAGAACTTTGCGATCACTTTTCATTACACTTTTATTTGCGATTGCCCGGCTAGCATCACAACTGAATATTTGGTGGGCATGGATCTGGAATCACCGGGAAAATGGATAAAACACCTCACCATGGTCCCGCGGAACTCGATCAGCTCTAACGGGGAAAGGTTGGAGTTCTCAACCGAACTTTTCATTACAGTCCCTTGGTTTGATGGACTAAAGGAGGTAATTGACGCCGAGACCGGGACCTCGTCATCTACGTACAACCTGCGGGTTAAACCCGAGGTTCATACGGTAGCTGAGACCGACGTGGGAACCATCGACGAATCCCTCGTCCCAGAGTTGGTGATGAGCTTCAAGTACGGAAGCGCCGAAGGCAACCAAATTATGATGAGCAGCTTGGAGAATAATATCCCGGGCGCAATTCAAAGAACCGAAACGACTTATTATGGAGATGTTTTGGCCTACAGGAGCATCTTCTACGTGGTGTCCGCAGTGGCGTTCGTGGGCTTAATTGGCACGGCATGGGGTTTTATGAGAACTAGATCCAAGAGCCCCGAGAAACTGGTGGAGAATATCATCAAGCCATTCAAAGAATCCGTCATAGAGGTGGCCGAGGAACCATCGTATAAGAAGCAGAGGGCGACAATAACGATGAAGTCCTTAGAAGATCTCGTCTCCTTGGCTGAAGGTTTAGGCAAGCCTGTCCTCCACTTGAGAAAACCTGCCCGCATTCCGAATGCAGAGCAAATACACACCTTCTATGTGCTCGACGACATGACAAGGTACGAATACAGTCTCAAATTGTCTGGAAAGTAATATCTTCAGGCCTGAAAATAGCATTTTGTTACTGAACTGGGTTTCTAAATAACATTTCTGAACCCTATTTCTTACCCCCTTATTCAGACTCCGAGGAAAAATTCAATGCGAGTGCCTAGGAGGCGCTCGTGTCATGACCGAGGGACACGTTAAACAAGCCAGGTTCGGGGGACTAAAAAAAAGGGAGCCCCCGTTAAAGGGAGGCGAAAGCCGACCGATGATAGCCCGAGAAAAAAGAAAGGTGATGGAAAATGAAGAAAGCTATGGGAATGCTCGTTTCTTTGATGGTCGCACTCGCAATAACGGGAGTGGCTGTGGCCCACTGGAGCGACGAAATCTACGTCGAAGGCACGGTGGAGATGGGCAGCGTAACCGTGGGATGGGACTCCGTGGAATGCTGGGAAGACGATGAGCCATGCGGCAAAGATGTG
>JAOUPD010000009.1 GCA_029880065.1 Hadesarchaea archaeon | reverse complement strand
GGTCACCTACAATGCCCGAGTGCGGTTCCTCAACGAAGCTGTGAACGCCCTCCGAAAGCCAGTGGTAGCGCCTAGCCAGCCGCTCATGCATTCCCTGCTGCACGACGGCCCAATCCCCATCTTCGCTGATCACGAAAACATGGTGATACAGCTGGTACCCATCCTGCACGCAAGCGTTGTCGATCTTCGCGGCCATCTTGCTCGCGTACCTGAGAGATTCAACTTTTTGGGAGGAGAGGGAGAAAATATCCGAGAGTTTTTGAATTTCGTTAGGCGTTCGCTTCGAAACCTTACCTTTTCCCCCACAGACCGCAATGCCGAGCCCCTCCGGTTTTATCGCTTCCTTCAGCGCACCACATACGGTAGTGGTCAATCCTGATGAATGCCAGTCAAACCCAAGCGTACACCCCAGAGCTTGAAAAAAGAAAGGATCGCTCATTCTCCTGAGAAATTCCTGTCTCCCATATTCGTGCACGATTATCTCGGCTATTGCCCCGCCCAAACGCTTCATCCGACTAAACAACCAAGGTGGACACCGACCACCGTGCAGGGGCAGCTCAGCAACGCCAACTCGCTTCATTATGATTATTTTTATTTTTCAAAAGATTAAACCTATCTCCAACTCGCCTCGTAAAATTGAATGAATAGCGGAAATTGGCATCGCAGCTAGTCATCTCGTGACGTAGTAGCCTGCAGACTTCTGCCGCGCCACTCGTTTCGCATACTTCTTTGAGACGAGCTCCATCAGCGCGTTGTTCGTCATGCCCTTTGGTAGGCGAACCGAGCGCATAATGTCGTCTGCAGTCCTCAGTGCGTCCGGATTCGTGGCTCCGAGCTTTTTAAGCGCATCGTATACTTTTTGACCAGCAGGGGTGAGTTCTGCCATTAGATTACCTCGATTTTTGATTTCTTCTATCAGTGGAAAGCTTAAACTTTTGCTTTTAGTTCCAACCTCATGTCCAGCGCGGGGGCCCGCATGGTAATGTAACCCGATGATATCACATCCACACCAGTCGCCACGTAGCTCTTCACGTTTGAGGGGCCGATCCCCCCCGAAGCTTCAAGGGTGACCCGGTTCCGCAGACCTCCTCGCTTAAGTATCTTTATCGCGCGTATGATGTTTGCAGGCTTCATGTTGTCGAACATTACCATGTCCGCACCTGCACGAGCGGCTTCATATGCATCATCTGGATTGTTTACTTCAACTTCCACCTTCTTCACTCGGCTGCCTTCACGCGCTTGGAGGACCGCTTTACTCACCGAACCGACCAGCCTGAGGTGATTGCCCTTGATCAAGATATGGTCGCTGAGTTTGTATCGGTGGGGCTCGCCCCCGGCAACCTGAACCGCGCGCTTGTCGAAGTAGGTCAAGAGCGGGGCGGTCTTCCGTGTAGCCGCTATCACAATATCCGGGTTTTTCTTCTTAGCCCGGTCGATGAACTCCCGCGTCGCCGTTGCAATGCCGCTCATGCGCATCAGCAAATTAAGCGCCACTCGCTCAGCCGCGAGGATACCTCGGGCCGGGCCCTTGAGGCGCAGGATCACATCTCCAGCCTTGATTTGTTGCCCATCGGACTTGAGCGCTTTCGCTTGTACCCCGACTTCATTAAAGGCCATCATCGCCTCTTTTACCCCAGCTAGTACTCCAGGCTGCCCGGCAACAATTTTGGCTTTGGCTTTGACCTTAGGCGAGAGTAGAGCTTTAGATGTTATATCGCCAGAACCTAGGTCCTCCGCCAACATTTCGCGGATTTTTTTCCTTACAAAAGCGTTAGTCATGGGTGGCCCTCCCTGAGATTTCAAGCATACGTTCGGTGGCCACGCGCGCCTTGGTAGCTATTTTTGCTGGCACGCGTACCACATGCTTCTTGTCCCGCAAGGCGAGGTAAAGTTTTTCAAGTGTGTGCTTTTTCATTTGTTCGCACACCGCCGTCTCGAGCGCGGGGATGAACTCCTTGTCGGGGAACTCACGTCGGAGCCGTTCGACCAATCCAACCTCAGTAGCGATGATAAATCGTTTGGCTGGCGATGCCTTGGCTCGAAGTAGCATCTGACTTGTGCTGCAGATGTGTGAAGCGAGATTCTGGACCTCGGGGTCGCACTCCGGATGCACCAGCACTTCAGCATCCGGGTAGTGCTTCTTCAGTAGTGTGATATCTGCGGGAGAGAACATTCGGTGCACGTAGCAATAACCGAGGTCAGGGAGCGGGATGATTTTTTTGTCGCTGCGCTGTTGCACGAACCAAGCTAGATTTCGATCTGGGCCGAAGAGAATCTCCCCTTCATCAAGAGCATTGACTATGAGCGGAGCGTTCGCCGAGGTGCAGGTGACATCAGCCTCGGCCCTAGCCTCTGCCAGCGTGTTGACGTAAAGCACCACGGCGGCACCGGGATGTTCCCGCTTTGCTTCACGCACGAGCTGCGCCGGGAGTTGGGCTGCCATGGGGCATCTGGCTTCTGGGTCCGGAATCAACACGGTTTTGTCTGGGTTCAGGATTGCCGCGGTTTCCGCCATGAAATCGACCCCACAAAATAGAATGAGGTCGGCATCTACTCTCGCGGAGTACCTAGCCAGATCGAGCGAGTCCCCTATGTAATCGCCGAGGAGTTGAACCTCCTCCCGCTGGTAGTTGTGAGCGAGGATGATTGCGTTGCGCTCGCTCTTCAGCTTCAGGATAGCCTCTTTTAGCTGCTCGGGTTTCATAATCAAGCCCTCAAAATTAGGCAATACTCACAATTTATAAAGCTATGTTCCAATACGAATGCTCTCACTCAGGTTCCGCAGAGTCTGAATAGCCGAGAGTGTCGCGAGGTAGCTAGTCTTTGGGGCATCGGGAAATGGCACATTCCGCGCCTCGGTGACGAACTCGCCCGCCTTGCCCAGAACGCGAATCTCGTGCACGTTGCGGTCGAGCTTTGGGTCGGCGATGATGCGAACTTTTGTTTTGTCGACCCCTATACCTACCAAGCTCAGGGTTGCCGCTACATTAACGCTTTGGGGAAATGCTTTGACCGCTTCTCGCGCGGAACCCTCAAACACGACGCGAGGTCTTTTTAGTCCCCTTAGGTTGATGCCGCGCTCCTCGAGGTATGGGCTGTAAGCCAGCGCTGCAGGCGGCTTCCGCGTCGTTAAAGTTGCCTCCTTGATTTCGCCTAGCTCGGCCGCCTTTATCCCATCGATGCCCAACACAGCTCCTGATGGAATATATACCCTGCGACCGCTTCGCTCGGCTAAGCTGCGCACTTCCTTCAACATCTTCTCGTCTGCAAATGCGCCTACACTCATCACCATGATATCTTTACCTGAACGAAGGACATCGAGCGAGTACTGCTCAATCGCAAGTTGAGAGGCTGCCTCGATTACCAAGCCCAAGGTTTTGTCGGAGCATATCTCTGCCAAGTTCCTCGCTATCCGAGGTTTTGAACTCAACTTTTTCGCCAGCATTTCGGATTTCTCTGATTTAAAATCATAAAGCCAGGCGAGTTCAACTTTGCCAGCCTTACCCTTATCGATGGCTTGAGCCAGCGTCGTGCCTATTGCGCCGCAACCAATAAGGGCGACCTTTAACCGCACCGGAGCCCCTTTAATTCTACCAACAACCAACTGTTTAATCTTTAGGATGCTGTTTGGGCAACGGACTGATTCCCTGCTCCATCTGCTTTATATATTGTTTCAACTTTTTCTTCATCAAGTTCAAGACGAATTTTCCGACGAGAAGTTTTTGTAGGGGGCGGCTCTGGAAGTAATCGTCTGCCATTTCGCCAACCCACTTCATGTCGTGTTTCACGCAGGCTCCGAGCAGCATCCAGTGCTCCGGCAACATGTCTTCGACCGTGAAAAATTTCTTCGTATCCAGCGCACCTATCGGCACGAAGAAAAGTGGAACGATGAGGGATTTGTACTCATCTAGGCGTTCGACTAGCTCAATTGTTTTAATGACATCTTCAGGAGTTTCCTCGGGGAGCCCCATTATCAACGTCGAACACGGCTGCCAGTTATTATCACACAACAACTTATGGGCTTCCACCACCACCTCCGGCCACTCCTCGGGTTTGAAAGGAGCCACCTTGCCCCTCATGTGCCCCCTCACCAGCCTTGGAGATCCCGTTTCTATGCCTACTTGGCCCGATATCTGTAACTCCTTATTGGATTTTGAATTCAGCATCTCCGTCAGGCGCTCGATGAGGCTGGGCTTCGCCATCGCGGATGCAAAAGCAAAATGAGAGGGCCAGACATTATTTGTCAGCTTCAGTGCTTCCCTAAAAAGTTTCGTGACTTTCTTTTCGTCTGGAATCACACCTTTGGCACCATATCTGAGAACATCTTCTGCATGTAATAACGCCCCCTCAGCTCCAGCGTTGAGGTTGACTTTGATTTCATCTAGGATTTGCTTTATCGGTCTGCATCTATAATTCAAAAGTGTGGGAATGCAGAATTTACATCCCCTCCCGCAGCCTCGTGCAATCTCAACGAGTCCGCATATAGTCGGATTTTTTATAGAGGGAATCCGCTCAAGAGGCACAACCTCACCCTCTACAATTTTCGGTAGCTTTTCGCCGTTCAACGCTCGCTCGAACATCTCCACTGCGGTTATCTCGCCTTCACCAACGACAACACAATCTATGCCGAGCTTGTTCATTATCCGTTCATCCGCAAGCTGCCATGCGCCGGGGCCCCCAGCTATCACCTTCGCTCCATTTTCTCTTAGCGAAGAATTTTCGAGGAGCTTCCGGTGATAAAACGCCGTGTAAGTCTCCTTTCCTATCAAGCCGCTAAATGTTGAAGAAGCGGGACCCAAGCCTAGGGGATCGTTAGCAGTTATTCCTACTGCCTTGGTCTCCTCATTGATAACTTTATGTAAATGCTCGGGGTGTGCGACAGAGATGTCAAACCCTTTCTCAAGTAAGGCTGCTTCTACCTTCCTAGTTCCGCACGGGGCGAATTTCGCTATACCATTGTGCTCAGGAATTGGCGGACAGAGTAATCGTTTGTATAACCACTCGGGTATCAACCTAGGTGCGCAGGCTGCAAAGCCAACAAATATGCCACCGCCGTAATCGGACATCAACGAACGATCTGCAGTTAAAACTATCTCACTCATCCAATTCTTCCCCCCCAACTGGGGTGCAATTTATCCTGCATATAAGTTGGGCCGTAAGATATTTAGGTTTTTTTCTCGTATAAGTAGGCGTGGCAAAAATGGGGGCGGAGAATCTTATCACGGAGATATCCGGTTTTCTCAACATTCGTGCCACGGGCATAAAAATTCTTGACATTTTGGCGAGAAGTAAAAGGGGACTTTTGGTATCTGAAATAATCGCGCGCAGCAAAAAGTCTGAGCGAGCGGTAAGAACACACCTGAAACTCCTCATCCAGCTTCGCCTCATCAGAAGAAAAAAGGTGGTCACAAAAAAAAGGAAGCTTGCCTATCGCTACCTCGCACTTCGGACCCACGAGCTAATAAGGTCCACAAAAAAAGAGATGCACCAGCGATTGCGCAGACTGGAAGCGCGCATACGAAGTGCTTAAGGGTGCGATTATGATAAAGAAGGTGGCAGGAGCAGTCGAACGAAGGCCCTACCTTGTTCTCATCTGTGTTTTCTTGGTAAGTGGCTTCATGGCCTACGGAGTCACTAAAATTTCAACCACAACAGAGTTCAGAGAATTTTTGCCTGAGGACTCGCCAGCGGTTAAAACCACATTGGAATTCGAGAGCAAATTCGGCAGCACGACCGAGAGAATCCTACTCAAGGCCGAAAATGTTTTTAATGCAAACACAATTCGAGATATCCTTGAGCTGGAGAACGCGCTTCGAAATGAGCCCGAGCTACGAGATTACATTGTAGAGGTGAAGTCGTATGTCGATTATTTGGGGATTACCGAAAACATATTGTTGTTACCCGAACCCCAACTCAGAGCATACCTTTACTCCATGCTTACCCAGCCTCAAGTAGTAAGCGCCGTGAAAAGACTCATAAGTAACAATCAAACGGCAACTATCATCAACGTCTCCACGGTATCTGAGTTACCTGCGGATGAACGCACGAAAAAAACCGATGCTTTTATCGAATTCGTCATTGAGTTTAGTGAGAATAATGAGAATCTAACACTTGAGGTAACAGGTACCCTCACCCTCCACAACGAGATATTTGGCTTGATGAATAGAGACAATCAGATACTGATACCCGCAGCCGCTATCTTGGTCGTCGTGATTCTTTTCTTCATATTTAGAAGACTTTCAGATATTGGTATCTCCGCTCTCACGGTCGCACTTGGCGCACTCTGGGCGCTGGGGACGATGGCGTGGTTGGATCTGAAGTTCACGATGATCCACGTAGCCCTGATTCCGCTCATTCTAGGGCTGGGCATAGATTACTCCATCCACATGCTCAACCGCTATTATGAAGGTGTAGGTAAGGGCATGCGTGCCGGGAGGGCTATCTCAACTTCCATCCGCACTACTGGCGCAGCGATAACCCTCGCCGCAGTGACGACGATAATCGGATTCAGTTCTTTCATGATCTCCGACTTCCCGGCGATAAGCACGCTCGGCGCGTTTGCTTCGCTCGGTATCGCTTCCACCTTTTTGCTCACAACGACATTTTTGCCGGCTATTCTCCTGCTGCGTGACCGACGAATGAAGAAGGTGAAAAAGCTAATCGCGAGGCGTGGGAAGCGGGCCGACAAATTGTTATCAACAGCGGTAATTGGGGTTGAGCGCCACGGAAAATCGATAGTTGCAGTAGCCGTCCTTGTGGCCGCGGCATGTGCATTTTCTGCTTACGGCATCTCCACGACGATGTCGTTTGAGAGCTTCCTCCCCGCGGATGTTCCCTCAATGGCTACGCTGGGCGAGATAGAAGAGCAATTTGGTGGGCAATCGGTAATCATCGTTTTGGCAAAAGGGGAGATTAAGAGTCCTCAAGGATTGCAGGCGATGCTTGACTTGGAAAACTCGGTGCTCTCTGAGGGAAACAATTTAATCACGGATTCAATGAGTTTGGCGAACATCGTCTCTCAAATTGCAGGCGGCATCCCACCATCAAAGAATGCGGTTGAGACGGTAATCAACAACATTGATCCGACTCAGCTGAAAAAACTCTTAAACGGCTATGAAGCGGCGATTTACTTTTACGTGAACGCGAAAACTGACCAAGACATGGCTGAGGCCACTCGGATAATCAGGACTCACGTGAAAGAAAATATGAGCAATTCTTTGGACCTGAGCATCGATGGCGAACCGGCCGTGGGGGGAGAGCCAGTCATCATCAGTGATATCGTTGGGGGAATATCATCGAATATGATACGAACGACGATGCTCGCATTTTTGCTTTGCCTGATTGTCTTGGTTGTCGTCTTTCGTTCACCTATTTTGGGTGGGATAGCGCTATTGCCGATGCTTTTGACAATCGGCTGGGAGTTCGGCACGCTCCGCATATTGGGGTGGTCGCTTGATGTGTTGACAATGGGTATCTCAGCGTTGATCATAGGGATAGGAATCGATTATGCAATCCATGTCATTCATCGGTTCAGAGAGGAGAGCAGGCGACGCAAGCCTGAGCTCCAGAAAGCAATCCGAACTACCATTATGAGAGTCGGTACCGCCTTATTGGCTGCGGCTGCGACCACGATTGGAGTCTTTGGTGTACTGGCACTCTCGGCTATGCCAGCGATTATGAAGTTCGGCACGCTGACGGCGCTCGTGATTTTCTACGCGTTCGTTGCAGCGTTGGTGATTCTGCCGTCAGTTCTCGTCATCTATGCGCTTTGGAAACGGAAATAGTGGGGATGTTCGACGAATTCGGATGTTGAAATCATTTATTCTGTTAACTCCTTTCCAACACCATCGCCATCCCCTGGCCACCACCAATGCACATGGTCACTAGCCCCCTTCCCAAGTCCCTCCTCTTCATTTCGTGCATAATGGTCACCACAAGTCTGGCCCCCGTGCAGCCGATCGGATGCCCTAATGAGATGCCACTTCCATGGAGGTTGGTGTTATCCAAACTAAGTCCTAATTCTCGCATGACGGCTATCGCTTGCGCTGCGAACGCCTCATTCAATTCAACAGCACCAAAATCTTCAATGCGCAACCCCGATTTATCAAGCACCTTTTTCACCGCGGGGACAACACCCAATCCCATGTAAGCCGGATCTACGCCGCCCGATGCGTAGGATCTGATGGTTGCCCACGGCTCAAGTTCCAGCTCCTCGGCTTTCGCCTTCGACATCAACACCACGGCGGCGGCCGCGTCGGTAATCCCAGATGAGTTCCCAGCTGTAACCGTTCCGTCTTTTTTGAACACGGGCGGGAGTTTGGCCATCAACTCCAAACTAGTCTCCCTGGGATGCTCATCTATGCTGAACGAAAGCGGCGGCCCCTTTTGCTGGGGAACCATCACTGTGACTATCTCCTCTTCAAAAATCCCTTCGGCTATAGCCTTCCGTGCCCGCTGATGGCTGAGGAGCCCAAGCTCATCCTGCTCCTTCCTCGAAATATTATATTTCTCAGCAATGTTCTCGGCAGTCACCCCCATGTGATAACCATAGAATATTTCCCAGAGACCATCGTAAACCATAAGGTCAATCACTTCGGCTAAAGCATTGCTACTAATTCTATATCCCCAGCGAGCTTTGGGCAAAACATAAGGGGCCTGACTCATGTTCTCCATCCCACCCGCTACGACTATCTCGGCTTCACCGAGTCGTATCGCCTGCTCTCCCAGTGCAATGGCCTTTAACCCTGAAGCACAAAGCTTGTTCACCGTGTAGGCGCTGGTTTCTTTTGGAAGGCCCGCATATACGGCCGATTGACGAGCAGTGTTCTGCCCCTGTCCCCCTTGTAGGACGTTCCCCATAATCACTTCGTCGACTTGCACTTCCTTGAGCGATTCATCCCAATCGTAATACTCCTTCTCCAAATCGCTCATCCCGACGAGGGTCTTCGGAGCATACCGCATTAATCTCTCGCTGGGTACGGGTCTCAAACCCGCTCTTTTCAATGCTTCCTTAATAACCAAACTACCTAGTCTCACGACGGGTATGTCCCTTAATGAACCGCCAAAGTTTCCTATAGCCGTTCTGACGCCGCTGACGATTACAACTTCAAAGCTTTGCATATACTCCCCTGATAAGTTATTGATTAAAAATGTACTATTATCAATAAAAATCTTCGCCACTACCATTTAAATTGAGTGAATTTTTATATAAAAACCAACTCTAAACGTGATATTTTTAAATGTTACTGCATACAAGTAATTTGATGCCAAAAAATATTGTTTTAATCATCTCACTGGATACTAAAGGTCCTGAAGCTGAATATATCAAGAACTCTATTGAGGCTCAGCAAAATAATGTTACAATAATTGACACCAGTTCTTTGCGCGAACCTCAGCTCAAATGCCAAGTCTCTAGCGACGAAATTGCAAAGGCTGCAGGTTTTTACTCAGGCATACACGGTTTAGCAAAACTAGATAGAAAAAAGGCTTCAGAGATTATGGCAAATGGAGTTACTAAAATCGTGGAAAAACTTTACAAAGATGGGAAACTTGACGGGATTATCTCTATTGGCGGTGCAATGGGGACTTTTGTTGGCACGGCAGCTATGCGGACCCTCCCGATCGGCGTGCCGAAGATTATGGTTTCATCTATGGCTTCCGGAGATATGAAACAGTATGTTGGATCTAAAGACATAATTATGTTCAATTCGGTAACAGACATAGTGGGAGGACTAAACAGAGTTAACAGAAGAATCTTAGCAAACGCTGCCAAGGCCATTTCAGCTATGGCATGTGTTGATATCCAATACGATGTTCAGAGGCCGCTTGTTGGTGTAACTTCGTTCGGTATTTTGCAGGATCAGATTATTCAAATCAAAAATGCATTAGAAAAGGAGGGCTATGAGTTTGCCGCTTTTCACGGTTACTGGGGGAGAACGTCTTTAGATGAACTCGTTGAAAGTGGTGTGGTCAATGGGGGAGTCATAGATGTGGCTATTAGCGGTCTTTATGAATTACTTGGAGTTGATGGAACCATTATTGGATCGGGGGGATTAGAAGCGGCGGGTAAAATGGGTTTACCCCACATCATAGTGCCGGGCGGAGCAGATTTGTTTTCCGTTCCTATACCGATACCACCTAAATTTAAGAAACGTAAATATCACTTTCACAACCCATCTCTTCCTTTGGTTAGAGCCACAGCGGATGAACTTTTACCACTGGCAAAATTTATGTGCGAAAAAATCAATAAATCTGAAGGACCTACAGCTGTAATTATCCCGCTTAAAGGATTTTCTATTTATGGAAAAGAAGGTGGACCACTTTTTGATTCTGAAGCAGATATGACTTTCATATCAAAACTTAAGAGCGGGTTAAAATCAAATATCCGATATTTAGAAGTTGATATGCATATTAATGACCCTGAGTTCGCACACATTATAATGGAAGTTTTTTTCGAAATAGCTCAGAGAAGGCGTCAAAATTGATTAATTTGAAATTGCTAGTTCGAAGGATTCTTTAATAAGTATTAACTTTTTCAAAAGCTACATTGATGGGATTATTTCTTTCTCAACTCTTTCCCACTGGGACTTCAGATCAGTTGTCATAATCCATAGTACCACTAAATCAGCACCTAGTTTATAGAGCTCCTTTATTTTTTCAATTATTACCTCAGCAGGCCCCCAAACACCCGATTTTATTTGATATTCCGCAGGCCCGCCACCGCCAACACGTCCCTTCCTAACACCAAGAAAGTGATTCATCGCATCCTCGATAGCCTTTTCGCGGTTAGGATTAATATTCGCATGAACTCTTAGGTTAACCCCAATAGTTTCCGGATCTCTTCCGAATTGCTTACAATATTCCTTTAATTTTTCTATACGTTCCTTTATTGAGTATTCTCCTACTCTTTTGGATCCCCAAAATGGCCAAGTAAGTCCGCCCCAAGCATCGCCGTATTTTGCAGCTCTCCTTAGGGCGGTATTGGAGCTCCCTCCCACCCATATCGGGGGATGAGGTTCTTGAATCGGTTTAATGCAAACAACATCCTCAAGGTTGAAAAACTTTCCATGGTAAGTGACGGTTGGTTCTGTCCACAGTTTTTTAACTATCTCAATAGCTTCATCAAATCGTTCCCATCTTTCATGCCATGGTACTCCTAGGGTTTCGTGTTCTTTTGATCTCCATCCAGTTCCGACTCCACAAATAAATCGACCTTCAGAGATAAGGTCCAAGGTTGCAGCCCTTGATGCAATAATTATAGGATGATATAACGGTATTTGCCAAACATCGCTCCCTATCTTGACATTTCGTGTTCGCGCGGCGATAGCTGACATGTAAGTGAATGTCTCGACGCCAGCCATTCCCCTTGATACCATATTTGGAAAGGCAAAGTAATACAAACCAACTTCATCTGCTCTTTCTGCGATTTCATAGTAATTCTTTAAGTGATATGGTCTTGCATTTAATTCCTTTACGTTAAATGCAATGCCAAGTTTTTGCGTCATAATTTTAGTTTTAATTTGTGTTATATAAATTCTTTCGCGAGCGGGATTCTGCTGCGAAAACCTTAAATAATTTTTTTCTTATTTAAACTGATGGCAGAAAAAAAGTTAGGTTATAATATTCGTATAAAAGCCGAAAAAGTAAACGTTGAAGTCAAAAATGAATAAAAAGCTAAATACTTATGAGAGTTGAAAAACAAAGAAAACAAAGATGAGCTTATGACTGCTAATAAAAAAAGCATCCTCCTGATTGCCACGCTCGACACCAAAGGCGCTGAAACAGAATATATCAAGAAAATCATCGAGAGAATGGCACAAAACGTCATTGTAGCCGATGACGGCGTGCTAGATGAACCTCAACTGAAAGCCGATATATCTCGACATGAAATTGCAAGTGCCGCAGGTTCAAGTATAAGTGCCCTAGCTTCGCAGAGAGACGAAGGTAAAGCCTCAGAAGTTATGGCAAAGGGGCTTACAAAAATTGCGAGGGATTTATATGAGGATGGAAAAATCGACGGTGTTATCTCCATCGGAGGTTCGTTCGGGACGACTACTGCCTCAACGGTCCTGAAGGCCCTTCCAGTCGGGTTTCCAAAGGTTATGGTTTCAACAATGGCTTCTAGAGATGTGAGGCCATACGTAGGGACTAAAGATATTACCATGATTTATTCAGTTACAGATATCTTCGGGCTAAATAGAATTAGCAAGAAAATTTTGGCAAACGCCGCAGCTGCTGTTGCGGGCATGGCTAGTGTTGATATCTCCGAAGGTGCTAAGATACCGCTGGTTGGAATATCGCTGACAGGAGAGCAATTCATCGCAGCTAAGATGATCAAAAAAATCCTAGAAAGTAAGGGTTATGAAGTGGTTAATTTCCACGCTGTAGGTAGCGGTGGCAAAGGTTTGGAAGAGCTAGTAAAAAGTGGCGAAATCGATGGGGGTGTTATTGACTTAGCCGTCCAAGAAGTTTATAGCAATTTATTTGACCCTGGAGGAATGTTCGACTCTGGTCCAGATAGGCTAGAAGCCGCAGGCGAGGTTGGAATACCGCATGTTATCGCGCCGGGCTGTGCCGATTTTATATCTTTTCCTGCGGGTCAGATACCACCAAAGTTCAAGGGACATAAAGCACATATGCACAACCCCTCACTTGTCGTGGTAAAAACCGAAAGGAACGAAGTTTTAAAATTAGCGGAGACGATAAGTGAGAAAATTAATAAAGGGAAAGGGCCTAGAGCCGTGGTCATCCCAACCGAAGGTTTCTCAAGATATGATAAATTAGATTCTCCAGCCGGGTTTTATGATCCTGAAACTAGGAAAGAATTCGTGGCTGAACTCAAGAAAAGGTTAGATCCAAGCGTCCGTTATGTAGCGGTTAAGGCCCATATAAATGACCCCAAATTTGCGGACACCATCACGGAAGTTTTTCTCGAACTTGGGGGAACCAAATGAATATTTCAATTTGTTGGTGCGGGTTTGACATGGGGGGGACAGTAATGAATCCAACCAAAAATTATCAGGGTTGGGTAGAGTTGATAAATGAAATTTATACTGAACTGGGAAATCCGGAAGTCATCAATGAGAAGGTAGCGCGTTTCGATGAATTAATAGCAGAATATGAATACGATGAGCGATTGATGGATGGGATAGAGCACGAAATAGAGTTTTGGAAAAGACATTACCGCCTTAAACGTCTTCAAGAGACAGGCATGCAGAAATTTTTTTCTTATATTCTCGACAACTATCAAGACGCTATCGAGCTTTTTCGTGAAAGAAATTTTGGGTTTTTAAAACCTGCGGATGGACTGAAGGAATGCCTCACATATTTAAAAAACAAGAGGATAAGCGTCAATATAGTTTCAGACGTGGGGAGCGAAGAAATGTTAAAGAGTTATCCACATTTTTTAAGTCTATTTGGCTTAACGCCTTATTTCTCTGAGATAATAACCAACTACGGCAGAATTAAAAAAAATGGAAATATGGATCTGAGCTACAAGGGGATGAATAAAACCGATGGCGCGATTTACAAGAAATTAGCGCAAGATTTGCTTGATATCGGGATTCATCCCTCTCAAGCGTTGATAATCGGTGATCGTCCTGTAGAGGATGTGGATAAAGCAAGGGAAAATGGATTCAGGGCTGTTCAATTTACGGGAATTATGAAAAGAAGAGTATCAAATGCCGCAGACTACGTGATATCTGACCTAAGGGGATTGAAAAAGATTTTATGAGTGATAAGTAGGGAACCAAATGAATATCTCAATTCGTTGGTGCGGGTTTGATTTCGGGGGAACAATAATAGATCCGCGCAAAAATTATCAGAGTTGGATAGAGGTGATAAATGAAATTTATACTGAACTGGGAAAACCGGAAGTCATCAATGAGAAGGTAGCGCGTTTCGATGAATTACTAACAAAATACGAATACGATGAGCGATTGATGGATGGGATAGTGGATGATATAGAGCTTTGGAAAAGATATTACCGCCTTAAACGTCTTCGAGAGACAGATATGCAGAAATTTCTTTCTTATATCCTCGACAACGATCGGGACGCTATCGAGCTTTTTCGTGGGAAAAGTTTTAGGTTTTTAAAAATTGCTGATGGACTTAAGGAATGTCTTGCATACTTAAAAGACAATGGGGTAAGCGTCAATATAGTCTCAGACGTGGGGAGCGAAGGAACGATAAAAACCATCTCAAATATTTTAAGTATCTTTGACTTAACGCCTTATTTCTCTGAGATAATAACCAACTATGGAAGAATTAAAAACGATGGAAATATAGATTTGAGCTATAAGGGAATGGAAAAAATTGACGGCACGATTTACAAAAAATTAGCGCGAGAATTGCTTGATATTGGGATTAATCCTTCTCAGGCGCTGATAATAGGTGATCGCCCGGTAGAGGATGTGGAAAAAGCAAAGGAAAATGGGTTCAAGGCCATTCAATTTATGGGAATTATGAAAAGAAGAGTATCCAAAGTTGCTGACTACGTGATATCAGACCTAAGGGAATTGAAAAAGATCTTATAGATGAATAACAAGCTTTGCGCTTATTAAATTTGTTTAAAGTTCGTCCCGAATTTATGTGCAAGCTCCCTGAATTTATGCGTAGCTGCCCGAGTTTGTGTGTAAGCTAGCAGAGTTTGTGTGCAGAATTTATGCGCAAAATCCATAAAAAGGAAAACTTTAAATATTCTCTTTTCCTACCCAAACTGATGTCAGAAAAAAAGCTAGGTTACAATATTCGAGTAAAAGCCGAAAAGGTAAATTATGAAGTTTTTAAAGAGTACATGGAGATAGCTAAAAGAGCTGACAATTCCGATCTTTACTATCTGGGTATTCCGGAATTCTTCGCGAGATTTGATTCAAGAAGGCTCCATTCAATACCTTACATGGCCGCCATTGCCACTCAAACGGAGCATGTAAAATTTGGTCCTAATGTAATGGAAGTGCCCCTTCTCCATCCTATACATGTAGCCGATACTACTGCAACTTTGGACATCATGTCTAACGGACGTTATATCCTAGGGGTAGGACTAGGGTTTTGGCCATCTGAATATGAAAATTTTGGCATCCCTTGGAAAGAACGAGGGAAGAGACTTGATGAAGCCCTTGATATAATGAAGAAGTTGTGGACAGAACCTGCAATCTATGATTATAGGGGAAAATTCTTCACACTCAAAAATGTTTGTAGTCCCCCATGTATTCAGAAACCCCATCCCCCAATATGGGTCGGGGGGTGTTCCAATGCCGCCCTCAGGAGGACAGCGCAATATTGCAATGAGTGGGCACCATCCTGGTGGTTCCCGGGGTTGTCAGAGGAAACTCCAAACGTGGTAGGGGTAAAAGAACCATTTACTTGGAAAGCGGGCTTAGAGAAATTGAAAGAATACTGCAAGAAATTTGGAAGGGAGCTTGTGCTTGGACGAGCACCCAAGGGACCGAAAGAAGTTGGATTTAATATGTCGGGGATGAACGTTAACATCAATCCAGACAGGGAAAAAGCCATAGAAGAGGCGCGACACTTCTGGCTGGATGTTAGACAGGGACGTACTCAAGGAGCCGGTTCATTCGATATGAAATTGAAACAAGCAGCCGTTGGAAATGCAGAGGATGTAATCGAGAAGCTTGAAGAAGTTTACAAGACCGGAGCCTACTGTGTAGTGATTTATCCTATGGGTACAGATTCGAAGTCCCAGTGGGATAGAATAGAGAAGGAAGTGCTTCCGAGTTTATAAATAAAATTTCAAACGGTGAGAACAAATGGCAGAAAAAAAGCTAGGTTACAATATTCGCATAAAAGCCGAAAAAGTAAACGTTGAAGTCAAAAAAGAATATCTAGAACTAGCTAAAAGAGCTGACGATGCTGGTCTTTACTATCTGGCTTTTCCGGAATTCTTTGGGAGATTTGATCCAAGCAGGATCCATGTAGTGCCTTACATGGCTGCTGTTGCCGCTATAACCGAGCATGTTAAGATTGGTCCTGATGTTTTGCAGGTGCCCCTTCTTCATCCCAAGCATATCGCTGATATCGGTTCAAGCTTAGACATCATATCCGAAGGACGTTTCATCCTAGGGGTGGGGACGGGATGGGTTCCCTCTGAATTTGAAAATTTTGGAATACCATTCAAAGAACGAGGGAGAAGAACCGATGAATCTCTTGACATAATAAAGAAGTTGTGGACAGAGCCTGCAATTTATGATTATAGAGGAAAATTCTTTACACTCAGAAACGTTTGCAGCCCCCCCGCCATCCAGAAACCTCATCCACCGATATGGGTCGGAGGGAACTCCGATGCCGCCCTAAGGAGAACAGCGCAATATGGCAACGAGTGGGCGGCATACAATTGGTATGGCGCAGATTGCGGGATACCAGAAGAAAAGTGGAGTCTCGAGGAGCGAATAGAGAAATTGAAGGAATACTGCAAGAAATTTGGCAAGGAACTCGTGCTTAGACGGGAACCCAAAGGACCAAAGGAAGTCGGATATAATGTAAGAATCAATTTGAATATCAACCCTAATGAAGAAAAAGCCGTGGAAGAGGTGCGACACTTCTGGGTAGACGTCAGGAAGGCACGGAGTCAAGGAGGAGGCGCGTTTGAAATGAAAATGAGATACGCGGCCATTGGGAAAGCTGAAACAGTGATCGAGAAAATCGAAGAGCTTTACAAGACTGGAGCATACTTGGTAACGTTTTATCCTCTGAGTACTGATTCAAAATCTCAGTGGGAAAGGGTAGAGAAGGAAGTGATCCCGAGTTTATAAATTTAAAATTTAAGAGGTGAAATCAAACGCCGAGGAAAAAAGCTACAGAGTTTCCAAATCCTTACGAGGTTTCTATTCCGGGTACCGAAGGATGGGAGAGGATGTATCCGGAAGTGACGATATTACCGAAAGAGAAAAGGAAATATTTTGAGAAGTTAAATTGGCTGAACGAACATATGCATTGGCCAAGAGCGCTTAAACCGTTCGACGCTTGCGCCACGGTTACCCCTGCTTTTAGAGGTCTGCCGGCTTACCAGCACAGGGTATTTGTTGTTCCACCAAGCAGGGGTCTTTATTATTATATCGTAAACGGTATTATGTATAACAGTGAAACCCCACCTTATACCGATCCCAAATTGATAGAGCAAAGAACTAAACTATTCTTACAAAGGATGATTTATTGCTGGTGGAACTGGAAGAAAATATATCCCAAGTGGAAGCGGGATATTATGAAGATGCTTAAAGAACAAGAATCCCTCAGTGAACAAATCCGCGATTTGCCCGAACTCGAAGATTTGGAGTTTTTCAAGGAGGTAAGGGGAATCACTAGTGCTCGAAAGCTTGTAGAAATTTACGATAGAGTCCTTCATCTATACCTCACGATGCAGGATGGTTATCAATATCAATTTGTAGGCGCGGCTTACGCTACCGATTTGGCTTTCACCGATTTTTGTAAGAAGGCCTTCCCCGGTATTGAAGACCGGACTATAGCAAAAATGCTCACGGGTGCTGAGCTGGAAGCTTTCCGTCCCGACGAAGAGGTGAAGCGTTTAGCGCACTTGGCCGTCAAACTCGGGTTGGCTTCCGACATCAAAAAGGCCACCAACTTCGAGAAGATGCGATCGGAATTCGAGGAGACTGGGGAAGGCATGAAATGGTGCCAAGAGTTCGAGAAGAGTTCTTTCCCGTGGTTCAACATGATGGTGACCCAGGGGATATTCGCACAAAGCGATGAGGAATGTTGGATAGAGAATCCTAATATCATCCTCGGTTTCCTAAAGAATTACATCGAAAAGATCGAAAAAGGAGAAAAGATAGAGAGGGATGTAAAAACGTTGCTAAAAGAAAAGGAGCAACTATCTAAGAAATATTACAACATGCTCAAAACCGATGCCGAAAAGGCAAGGTTCAAAGAGCTCTATAACCTTGCAACCACATTTTACATTTTTGTAGAAGAGCAAGTCGTATACATCAAGCATTTTAACTATGCGCTTTTCCGAAGGAACATCAGAAAGTTTGCGGAGATACTCGCAAAGCATGGGGTGATTAAAGAGCCAGATGATATATTTTACCTCAAATTTGGCGAAATAAAATCGGCCTTGGAAGACCTAGCCTGCTGGTGGGGAACTGGCGATCCCCCGAGCCTTTACTGGATTAATGAGATAGAGTGGCGCAAAAAGATTTATGAAAAGCTCGAAAAATGGAAATACCCTCTTTTCATGGGGCCGTGGAAAGAGGAAGTTACAGAACCATTCATCGTTGTGCATGGAGGATTAACTACGGATGTTGTGAACATGTTTCGGAAGCTTCCCAAACTTGAGGAAGTAAAAGAATTAAAGGGCATCCCCGCTTCGGCTGGTGTGGTTGAAGGGCCTGCGCGTGTCATTAAGGCAAGCAAAGATATTAGCAAAATACGCCCGGGGGAGATTTTGGTTTGTTCCCACACGACGCCTGCTTGGACCCCTGCCTTTACGATAATCAAAGGAATCGTTACGAATGAAGGTGGAGCGATGAGTCATGCGGGGATAGTTTCCAGGGAGTATAAGATACCTGCAGTTCTTGGTACTTGGATTGGAACATCCATCATCAAAAACGGGGGCCGAATCAAGGTCGACGGCGATACCGGCATCGTGACCCTTTTAAAGTAAAATTAAAAAGGCTTCACACTAGCATCTGTATGCCCTTACAAAAGTTTTCTCGAACTTGGGGGAACCAAATGAATATCTCAATTCTCTGGTGCGGGTTTGATTTCGGAGGAACAATGCAAGATCCGCGCAAAGGTTACCCGTATACGGTAGAGGTGATAAATGAAATTTATACTGAACTGGGAAAACCGGAGGTCGTCAATGAGAAGGTAGCGCGTTTAGATGAATTACTAGCAGAACTTGAATATGATGAGCGATTGATGGATGGGATAGAGCACGAAATAGAGCTTTGGAAAAGAACTTTCCGATTTAAACGTCTTCAAGAGACAGCTATACATAAATTTTTTTCTTATATTCTCGGTAACGATCAAGACGCTATCGAGCTTTATCGTGAGAGAAGGTTAAGGTTTTTTAAACCCGCTGATGGACTGAAGGAATGTGTTACATATTTAAAAGATAAGGGGATAAGCGTCAATATAGTTTCAGATGTGGGAAGCGAAGAAACGCTAAAGATTATCTCATATTTTCTAAGTCTTTATGACTTAACGCCTTATTTCTCTGAAATAATAACCAACTACGGAAGAATTAAAAAAAATGGAGATATGGATCTGAGCTATAAAGGGATGAACAAAATTGATGGCACGATTTACAAAAAATTAGCGCGAGATTTGCTTGACATCGGGATTAAGCCCTCTCAAGTGTTGATAATCGGTGATCGCCCGGTAGAGGATGTGGATACAGCAAAGGAAAATGGATTCAAGACTATTCAATTTACGGGGATTGTGAAAAGAAGAGTATCAAATGCCGCTGACTACGTGATATCAGACCTAAAGGAATTGAAAAAGATTTTATAGACACCCCGCTTCCCCCGCTGTTTTCGAATAACATAATTTTTGTGTAGGGGAGATTTTTTACAAAATTTAGATTAAAATTATTAATTAATTTATTATAAAAAACTAATATAAATAGAAAACTTTTTAAATAGCTTTTTCCAAATAGATTTGATGCCAGAAAAAAAGCTAGGTTATAACGTTCGCGTAAAAGCCGAAAAAGTGAACTATGAAGTTTTTAAAGAGTATATGGAGATAGCTAAAAGGGCTGACGATTCCGATCTTTACTATCTGGGTATTCCGGAATTCTTTGCGAGATTTGATTCGAGAAGGCTACATTCATTACCTTACATGGGCGCTATTGCCACCGTAACGGAGCATGTAAGATTTGGTCCTAATGTAATGGAAGTGCCCCTTCTCCATCCTATACACGTCGCTGATACCACTGCAACTTATGACATCATGTCTAACGGACGTTATATTCTAGGAGTAGGACTAGGGTTTTGGCCATCT